>DASPPF010000056.1:0-14208 GCA_035625575.1 Nitrososphaerales archaeon
GTCGCCATAGCTGGCGTGGGGAACTGCGCGTCGGCCATCGTCCAAGGGGTCCACTACTACACTGAGCATGGAGAGGACGACGGGATGACGTACTGGAGCGTTGGCGGGTACACTCCGAATGACATCGAGTTCGTCGCCGCCTTCGACGTATCATCAAGGAAGGTGGGCAAGGACCTGTCGAAGGCCGTCTTCGAGGCTCCCAACAACACGCTGAAGATCACCGACCTCCCGGACCTCGGAGTCCAGGTCAAGAAGGGACCGGTGATGGACGGAATCGGCCGGTATCTCAAGGAAGTGGTGCCAGTGAAATCGGGAACGGAGGTCGACGTGGCCGACGAGCTGAAGAAGTCGGGCGCGGAGATACTGATCAACTATCTCCCCGTGGGCAGCACGAAGGCGTCGCAGCACTACGCGGAGGCGGCGCTCAAGGCAGGAACGGCCTTCATCAACGCGATACCGGTCTTCATCGCCTCCGACCCCGCGTGGGCCGAGAAGTTCGCCAACGCGGGACTGCCGGTGGCAGGCGACGACGTCATGAGCCAGTTCGGGGCAACGGTCCTCCACAAGACCATGGTCAAGCTCGCTGTGGACAGGGGGGTGAAGGTCAACGAGACCTATCAGCTCAACATCGGAGGGGACACGGACTTCCTGAACATGCTCGAGGAGAGCAGGCTGAAGGACAAGAGGGAGAGCAAGACGAGCGCGGTCAGGGCAATGTCGCCGTACGAGGTGCCCACCAGAATCGGGCCCAGCGACTACGTCCCGTTCCTGAACAACGACAAGATTTGCTACATCTGGCTGAAGGGGAAGTACTTCGGTGGGACGACGGTCAAGGTGGACGTGAAGCTCCACGTGGTCGACGCCTACGACAGCGGTGGAGTCATGGTGGACGCCATAAGAGGAACCAAGCTGGCTCTGGAGAGGAAGGTGGGCGGCCAACTGACAAGCCTGTCGGCCTTCTGCTTCAAGCACCCGCCCGTCCAGATGCCCTACACTGAAGCCAAGACAGCCTTCGAGGAGTTCACTTCGGGGAAGCGGGAGCGGTAGGCCTGACCATCTTCCTCACCTCGTAGGCAACCACGAACATCACGAGGACGGCCATTCCGATCGGGAGAAGGTACCTGGTGGTGACGTTCTCGGCTATCGCAATCCCTCCCGCGGGCAGAGTCCCGCTCAGCGTCTGGTTGGCGTAGACGAAGCTCAAGGTCGCGGGCTTGAAGGGAATCGTTTGGCCCGAGCTGGCAGAGACCGTGGCCTCGATTGAGGAAGAGGAGCCCGGGCCCAGGCCGCCCACGGAGAAGCTCAGCCCGCCGTGCTGGAAGGAAACGCACTTGCAGCTGTTCGACAGGTTGGAGACGGAGACGCCTGAGGGTATCGGCAATACGAGCTTGACGCCCGCCACACCGACCGACGCCGGGTTGGTCACCGTTATGCTCACTGTGAAGGTGCTTCCCTCAATGGGGTTGGTGGGTGAGGTTGTGATTGAGGCTGTCGGCGCCTTGTTGAGCGTGAGCGCCGGCGCCAGGGTGGCAACCGTGAAGGGCGTGCCCCCTATGAACAGGCTAACCGTCGCCGGGACCGCCGACTGGCTGCCCTTGAAGTTGCCGATGGTCGCCGAGTAGGAGAGCGTGATGTTGGACCCCTGGGCGAGGGTCGGGGCGGACTTTATCGTAAGCGCGTTGCCCGGCAGCGTGTCGAAGCCGTCTGAGGTCGTCGACAGGGTCGCGTTGAATACGGTGAAGGGACCCTTGTTGGCTGCCAAAGAGGTGACCTGCGACACCATGCCCGGGAAGAGGATGGACGGATTGAAGACCTTCGAAAGCGCGAGCCCGGTAGGAGCCGGCTGCGCGTTGGAGTAGCCCGACACCTGGTAGCCAGAAGTCTGGAAGCTGTAGCTCGAGGGCCAGAATATGAAGCTCGCGGGCTGCGTCACGTTGAACATGGCGCTGGCTAGCTTCTTCACTCCGACGTCCACCTGCGAATACGAGAGCGTGAGGAGGCCGCCGCCGCATGTCAGGTTGGCGCTCATCTTGCCGCACGGGAGGCCCGCGGGAAGCGCGGTGAGCGCCTTGAAGGAAGTGAGGTTTGCTGGGCCGTTGTCAGCGAAGCTCATGGTCAAGGTGAGGTTGTAGCCAGTGCCTGTCCTGAGCTGCGAGACGGTGGAGTTGACCAAAAGCATCCCCAGCCCGACCTTCATGCCGCTCTGCGCGAAGACGATTGGCAGGGAGTTGGTCATGAGGCTCAGTGACTGACCGCTGGGCGTGCTGTACGCGACCGGGTAGCTCTTGGTCACGTTCACCTGCGTGAAGCTCGGCGCCGTCGCGGTGAGCGAGACGCTGGCCGAACCTCCGTCCGCGGCGAGGCCTCCCACCTGCTGACCAGCCACCGTGACGGAGCTCGCAGCCCTGGTCCCTACGTTCTTGAGCAGGACCTTGAGCGACTGGTTCCCTCCGACGGGCGTCGGGAAGGAAGAAGAAGGCGTAACGTAGGCCACGACGACCGGCTCATCCAGACCAAGAGATATCGACATCCCGTTCAGGTTGGTGTGGCCGCTCTGCGAGATGACCCCCTCGACATAGTTGTACGCCACAGGGGTCGCCGGCAGCTGAATCTGCTTGGTGGCGTTGCCCGTGTACTGAAGGACGTAGGTCGGGCTGGTCGACTGTCCAGCGTCGAGGCTCCCGACTGTGATGCTGGAGTTGCCACTCACCAGCCTGAAGCCGCCGACCGACTGCCACCAGCTGTCGTTTACCCTCAGGTCCGTCAGAATCGATGAGTTGGAGAGGTTGGTCAGGGTGATGGTCACGGACATGTTGGATCCCTGCTTGAGCACCCCCACGTCCACCACCCTCGTCGCCAGCAGCTCGGGCGGCTGCTCCACCACCGTGGCGTTGATGCCCTTGACCTTCTCTCCCGGCTTCAAGGTCAGCGCGTAGGTCGAGCTGTAGTTGTCCCTGTTCGTGGTTATCGTCGCCGGGTCTGAGGAGAGCACCAAGCCGTCAAGGAAGTGGAACTGAATCACCGACGAAGTGCTCTTGTTGGAAGCTGGGATGGACGACTGAGCGGAGCCGAAGTAACTCAGCAGGTTGGGCTTCAACGTCGAGTCCAGCCCGCTCGACGTTATGGAACCGATGGATATCTGGTGCACGAACCCCCCTCCCGACGTTTTCTGCGCACTAAGGGTCACCATCGGCGATGCGAGCGCGAGGAAACCAGTCGCATTGACGGGAGTGAGGAACCCCCCGTCCTGGAACGGGATGAGCTTGATGAGCGTGAACGGCAGGACGGCCGAGACCGAGAGCGGCGCGAAGAAGGAGAAGCTGCCGGTGCCGTTGACGGTGGAGTGGAAGGACGTGAGCAGGTAAGAACCGAACTTGGCCGCAGCGCTGCTCGCGTCGGCGAACGTGTCCGCGCCGACTGTCAGGAACGCGCCTTCAGGCGGCACAAAGGGAACGGGGAGAACGTTGTACCCCTGCGGGCCGAAAACCTGGAAGTCGGGCGACCAGGATATCGTCTTGATCGCCGTCAGGTTGTAGGAGCTCACGCCTGCTACGGCTTCGGCCGACTGGATAATCGGGTTGGTGACGTTGACCGATCCTATGCTGATGAACCAGGCGGCGTTGGGCCCGGCCACGTACGCCGTGATCTTCTCGCTGTATCCCCCCTGGGCCGCCGAAGGAGGGGGGACCAGCGGCAGCAGCGAGAGTGAGACGATTACCAGTAGCGCGATTAGCTTGCTCCGCTTCAAGTAAGACTCCGAGGGCCGATGAGATTTCCCTATAAAACCGTTGAAGCTCAGCGCTTTCTGGTGGATTCTTCCGCCGGGTCGTCGACTCCCTTCTCGTCGAGCATGAAGACCGCGTCCCTCTCCGGGTGGTAGGGGCTGTCGACCATCCTCGCTATCCTGTTCTTGGCCGCCTTCCTCAAGTATATCCTGTAGGTGCTCGTGTGGGCGACCACGTGCCCTCCCGTGGGCCTGGTCGGGTCACCGAAGAACGAGTCGGGCGCGGCCTGAACCTGGTTGGTCAAGACCACGGCCACGTTGTAGACCTCGGCCGTCCTCAGGAGCAGGTGCATGAACCTGTTGAGCCTCTGCTGCCTCTCGGCGAGGGTGCCCCTGCCGACGAACTCGGCCCTGTAGTGGGCCACGGCGCTGTCGAGGATGAGCAGTTTGACCTTGTTCGCCTCTATCACCTTGCCCAAGTCCCTCACTATGAGCTCTTGGTGTGCGCTGTTGTAGGCCCTGGCCACCGTAATCTTGGAGAGGACGTCCTCGGGCTTCATGCCGCGCGCCTCTGCAATCTCTGCTATCCGCTCGGGCCTGAAGGTGCCCTCCGTGTCTATGTAGACGGCCGATCCGTCCAAGCCGCCCTCGCCGTGGGGCCTTTGGACGGTGACGCACAGGGTGTGGCAGATCTGCGACTTGCCTGTTCCGAACTCACCAAAGAACTCCGTCATGGCCCAAGTCTCGATCCCTCCGCCGAGGAGGTCGTCCAGGTTCTTCGACCCGGTGCTTATCCTGTCTATCGCCTGCCTCTTCTTCAGCAGGTCGGCGGCCGAGATGAAGTCGGGCTCCAGCCTGTGGAGCTCCACGAGCCTCTTCCTCGCCTTGTTGTTCAGCTCTACCGCTTTCGAAATGTCAATGTCGACGGCGTCGGCGATGTCCATCGGACCCGCCGTCGCGAGGTCGAGGACGCTGTAGATGCCCGCGTCGTTCAGCTTCGTCTTGGTTGCCGGACCGACGCCAGGAAGAGAAGTGAGCTCCAGGTCTTCCTCTTTGGCCTCAGTTTCAGTCAACAGTTCTCCGGACCGCTCTCTCCTAATTAAACCTGAGTTAGGGGGAGATCCGTGAAACTGTTCTGGGGAATAGGCTGGCCGACCTGATGTGCTTCAGCCCCGCTATCCATCGAGTGGTCCTCTCCACTCCGATTCCGAAGCCAGAGTGCGGCGGCATTCCGTATTTCCTCAGCTCTAGATACCAAGAGAAAGACTCGGCCGGCAGGTCCTGGCTGGCAATGCGGTCCACGAGCTGCTTGTAGTCGTGAATCCTCTGTCCAGCCGTGGCGAGCTCCCCCACTCCCTCTGGAGCAATCAGGTCCGCCGACATGGTCACCTTCGGCCTGTCGGGGTACGTCATGTGATAGAACGACCTCGCCGAAAGAGGATAGTCCGTGACGAAGAAGGGCGACTCCTGGCTGAGACTGATTGCGCGCTCCGCTTCGGTGGTTATGTCCTCTCCCCACTCGAAGGGGTGACCGGCCTTCGCCGCTACGGACCTGGCATCGTCGTAGGTTATCCGTGGGAGCGGAAGGGTGAGTTCCTTCAGCGTCCTGCCGAGCGTCTTGAGTTCGTCCCGCCTCCTCTCCACGACCCGTTTGACCATGGCTGCCAGCAGGCCCTCGACGAGTCTCATGTTGGCCGCCTGGTCTGCGAACGCCTGCTCGGCCTCGATCATCCAGAACTCGGTGAGGTGCTTCGCTGTCTTCGACTTCTCCGCCCGGAAGGCCGGCTGGAGGATCCAGACCTTCTTGAGGGACGCCAGGGACGCCTCCTCGTAGAACTGGGCGCTCTGGCTCAGGTAGGCCTTCTTGCCGAAGTAGTCTACCCCGAAGAGTGTCGAGCCTCCCTCCACCGCGGCCCCGACGAAGGTAGGCCCGCTGATGAGGTAGAAGCCGTTCTCCCTGAAGTAGTCGAAGGCCGCGCCGATCACTTCGGTTCTCACCTTGATTGCGGCTATGGCCTTGGGCCCCCTTATGCTGAGGTGGCGCTTGTCGAAGAGGAAGGACGGCGAGCGCGCGGCCGTCTTCGTTATGGGCCAGCTCTCCGCCAGGGAGACGACCTCGAATCCGCTCGCGGCTATCTCCTTGCCGCCTGGGGCTCTCGCGTCGCTCCTGACCTCCCCCCTGACGACGACCGCAGACTCCTTGGTCGCGGACCTGACCGCGTTGAAGGCCGCCTCCGGGAGGGTCCCCTTCTTGGCTGAGACCTGCACGTAGCCGGCACCGTCCCTGAGCAGTATGAAAACGAGGCCGCCCACGGTGTGCTTCCTAGCGACCCAACCGCTGAGCTCGACCGAAGGCTCGGCACCTCCTCTGATGACCTCGGCTGAGTTGCTGGGGACAAAGTTCGCGTCTTTCACGGGTTCGGCTGCGACTCGACGTGCTAAAAGCGTGACGTGTGCCGATGCAGAGCGGCGCGCTTCACGAGGCGGACACCTGGGTCGACCTCCCTGGTGCCGTCTCCTTCCCCTCCACCAGGTCGACGATGGTCTTGGCCGCGTCGAACCTCGCGGCGATTCTCCCCACGCCCTTGACCCTGGAGAGGTAGGGCTCGCGCCTGAGCGCGTCCACCGCGATCCTGAGCGACTCGACGCCCAGCCTCTCCTGGGCGATTGCTATCGCCACGCCGAGCTTGGCAGCCTTCGAGGCGTTGCCCGCCTGCTCCGTCTGGTTCGGAATCGGGACCAAGAGGGATGGCTTGGAGGCCGCAATTGCCCTTGCTATGGTCCCATGGCCCGCCCTCGACACGAGCACGTCGCAGGCTTCCAAGTAGGCTTGGGGAGAGTCGCACCAGCCGAACCTCCAGCCCCACTTGTACGCCTCGGGCGAGCGCGTGCCTGCAGGATTCCCCTCGGCGACCGCGAAGACGTAGCTCCCTGCCAGAGCCTTCGCCGCGGCAGCGCCAGCCTTCACCATCGACGCTCGGGTCTGAGGCGGGCCAGAGACCTGCCAGAAAATCTTGAGGCGAGGGTCGGACGCGAAGGCCTCCGAGGTCGAGTCGCGCCTGGTGAGCTCCGAACCGTGGAGGAACCCGACGTAGCGGATGTTCCTGTACGGGCCACTCAAGAGGCTGGACTCGCTGATGGTGTATGGAGGAGGCAGGTCGGGAATCAGAATCTCGTCGCTCAACTCCCATATCTTCGAGAGCGTGGCCGTCATTCCTCCCGACAGAATCGTGGCCCCGACCCTCCTGGAGCTATTGGGAGCAGCAAGGTTGAGCTGGTTGAGTATGGTGTAGACCCTGATCTTGAGCGAGCGGGCCGCGAAGACGGTCGAAGCCGAGGAGTCGCTGAGCACGATGTCGGCCCCGAACCTCTTCATGTTCCCCAGCTCGAGGTAGAGCTGTCTGTAGGTCCTCGCGAGCACCTGGGGCGAGCCTGCCATCGACGCCCTGAGAGACACTCCGCCGTCTCCGACGTACTTCACGTCCACCAAGGGAAGCCTGTTGCACTCGTAGCCGCGCGCCTCGATGAAGTCGGCGACCTCGCCCGAGCTCGAGAACTTGACCGCGTTTCCGTCCTGGACGAGCTTCTCCGCGATTTCCAGCATGCGCGTCGCGTGGCCCAGCCCCGAGCCGAAGCAGCCGATGTAGACCCGGCGCAGTCTAGCTCACCGGCAGGGCGACCTGCTCTATCTCTCCCCTCGGAGTCCTCTCGGCGAAGATGTCGGCCTGGAAGACCTCGACCTTGGTCGAGGGGAAGAGCCAGGAATCCGGGCTCAGTCCCGCCTTCATGCAGGCCTGGTTGAGGAACTCCTCCGCGCCCCAGCCCTGCTCAGTCGCGACCTGCGGCAGTAGGAGACCGCCGGCCAAGGCCGTAGATATCATCAGCCCGTCCTCGCCGACCTTGACCTTGGAAGGCATGTCCTTCCGCTTCTTCACGACCAGCTCGACCGGCAGGGTCAGCACGCTCACCTCGACCACTATCTCTTGCAGCTCTTCGGGTTTCACAGGAGTGAACCTCGGGTCGTCGGACGCAGCGAAGGCCGTTGCCTCCTGGACGGCCTCGCCCAGCGGCTTGACGGGATAGGGGAACCCGATGCAGCCGCGAAGCATGGAGACTCCTCCCTCGACGGAGTTCAGGGTGACGAAGACGCCCCTTTCCTCCGCCAGGTAGGCCTCGGCAGGAGCCCTCTTCCTGTACTTCCCGGTCTCGACGAAAGAGTCGAGGGTGCTTCTCGCCATCGACACTACCTGTCTTCCCTGCTCCAGTGATAGGTGCAATTCGAGTCTCCGCGAGCCTCAGGGCTGCCTCTCGAACAGCTCCTCGAGACTCCTTAACTTTTTCCAGTGGCCTCCCCTCCAGTAGACTCGACCGCAGCTCGAGCAAGCGAAGAAGAGCCTGTGCCTGCGGGCCACAGACTCGGGGACCCTGCCTCTCGCCTCGGCCTTGGCGAGAACGACCAGCGCGCCGTTGCACAGCGAACACCTGGGCTCCCCCCGCCTCAGTCCGACCCCGCTCTCGCGGGCCGAGGCAATAATCTGCAGCAGTCTGGAGCGGTCTGACCCGCCCGAAACGAGAAACGCCCGCAAGCCCCTCTTGCCGGCGCGCCAAGCCAGCTGTCGATCGGCGGTCACGAGCACCCGCCCTTGGCGCGCGCTCGCCGAGAGAATCGCCGAATCCGTCGCGTCCTTGTAGTAGACGGAGTCGAAGCCGAAGGCTCGGAGCTTTCTTGCGAGGGAGCCGAGCATCGCGTCCACGGCGAATCTGGTCGACCGCGATCCGCCGGTCGCCATTGGCTTCGCTACCTGGTCACTTCGGCTGCCTTCACAGACTCGAAGAGCCTTCTGGCGGAAGGGTCATTCTCGAAGTGGGTGCGAATCGGAGCCACCGCGTTCTCGACGGCGTCCGCCACGCTTCTCTTCAGGTCGGCAGGATGGAGTTCCCCCTTCCTGAACGCACTCTCGAGCTCCGCGTACGACGCGAACTCGACCGGACCGCCGTACTGGGCGGGCCTCTCCACCCGCAGCGAGCTCGCCTTCCTGAACACTATGTACTTGGCGTATTCGAGCACCGGGTTGCCCACCGTCACCTTTGCCGGGCAGTAGGCGTTTCCCATCTTCTTGCGGATCTCTTCGGCAGAGTCGTGCACGAATATCGAGGTCTCCGGCTTGCTCTTGCTCATCTTGCTCGCGATCTCCACGTCAATTTTCGCGTTGTCGTCGTATCCCTCCGGCTGCTTCACTCCCTGGAGGCCCATGAGCATGTGGTGGTGGACCGCAACGGGCCTCTTCCACCGGAACTTCTCGGCCATCTCCCTCGCCAGTATGTTCGCGCGTCGCTGGTCCAGCCCGAGCTGGCAGATGTCCACGTCGAGCCAGAATATGTCGGCAACCTGCATCATGGGATAGAAGAGCTGGGCCGTCTGGACGAGCTCCTTCTCGGTCCGGCCCATTATGCTGATGGCCCTGCGGCTCCTGGCCAGCGTGACGTTCTGAGCGATTCGGACGACCCTCTTCCAGTACTCCTCGTCCTTCACCGCTTCGCTGGTCCACTGGACGTCGACCTTGGAGATGTCGACTCCGGACGCCTTCCACACCTCGACGAAGTACCTGCCAACCTCCTGTATCTTGTCGAGGTTGCCGCCCATCTTGCCGTTGAGCCAGGCGAACCAGTCGGCGACCCAGAGCTTGAAGTGGACTCCGGCCTCTTGCATGTCGGCAATGTTGGCTGCCCTGAAGACGCCGAACGCGATGTTGGCCAGCCCGCTGGGCTCGAACCCGTCGTAGGCTGACGGATGGTCGTTGGTGGCAAGGAGTTCGCGGAGCTCGGGCTCGGTTATGATTTCCTCGCCGACCCGCCGCACGTGCTCCAGCCGCGTCTCAAGGTCCAAGCTTTTCGCACTGCCCCGCTCGGTGGCTGATAAAACCGTTAGCGGCTAGCCCGCGTCCCGAACGACAGGGCCGCGACCGCGAAGCCCAGGATGAGCACGGCCACCCCCTGGTGGATGGCGACCAGGGCCGCCTCGAGGACCTGAGCGATGACCAGCCCGCCGAGGAGCACCTGAATCACGACGAGCACCGTGGCCACTACGAGAGCCTTGGTGGCCGGGCTGGACCTCGTAGTCGACCGCCAGTATATCGCGGTGGTGAGCATCAGGAAGAGGGTCGAGAGAGCGGCGAGGAGTCTGTGGGAGTACTCGGCGACCGCACCGAGGTTCGGCGGAGGTAGCAGGTTGCCGTTGCAGAGTGGCCAGTCGGCCGGGACAGACGTGCCGCAGGCCGCTCCGTCTCCCGCCGCGGCTACGTAGGCTCCCACGACTATGAGCGAGAAGAGCAGCAAAACAGTGAATCCCAGAAGCGCTGTCTTTCGTTCCAACGCCCGTCGAGCTTCAGGCCGTTCTCTTATACGGTTAGCGAACTACGCCGAGACGAGCGCATCCAGCTTTTTCTTGAAGACGGCTGCCGGCACTGCACCGACGACCATGTCCTCGACCTTCCCCTTCGCGAAGAACATGACTGTGGGTATGCTCATTATGCCGAACCCGCTGGCGAGCTCCTGGTTGTCGTCCGTGTTGACCTTGAAGAACCTCACCTTCCCGGCGTACTCCTTGGAGAGCTGCTCTATCGCGGGCGCGATCACCTTGCAGGGCCCGCACCAGTCAGCGTAGAAGTCAACGAGCACTGGCAGCTCCGAGTGCACCACCTCCTTCTGGAATTGGTCTCCGTTCAAGTGGAGTATGGTATCGGCCATCTTTCTCAGGGAAAGGCCCCCGGCGCCCGTTAATATTATTGACTCTCTGTCTCGGTGTTTGGGAGGACGCTCGGCCGTCCCACGGCCCTCTCGGCGCGGAGCTTCCTCTCCTCGACGATGTCGCGAAGAGGTGTCACCTCAGACTGCTCTCTCCTGTGGTCGAAGCTCGCCAGACTCCCCAGCTCTACGCATCGCTTCGCCAGACTGGGAAACTCGAAGGTCTCCGAGAGAGAGTCGATCACCTGCCTCTTGACGCGCGTCTTTGGGTGTCTTGTGATGATTGCGCAGCAGTCCCTGTACTCCTCGATCGACGGCTCGTAGGTGCCTATCCTCTTCGCCAGCTGGACTATCTCCTCCTTGTCGTATCCGAGCAGGGGTCTGAGGACAGGAAGGCTCGAGCCCGCGTCGGAGACCGCCATGTTCCAGAGGGTCTGGGACGCGGCCTGAGAGAGGCTGTCCCCGGTCGACAGCGCGCCCGCTCCAAATGTCCCTGCCAGCTGCTCGGCGGTGACTCTCATGAAACGCCTGAAGAGCGATGGCTCGACGCCTGGAGGGGCGCCCGAGGTCGCGAGCTGGTACTCCGCGAATGGTAAGAGGAGCAGGCTGCTCCTCCCGCTGTAGCCGGTGAGCAGCCTCGCTATTCTTCCCACCTTGCTCTCGAGGGCGTAGTCAGGAGATGGCGCGAGGTAGAAGTGGAGATAGACGGGGCGGCAGCCCCTCTTCATCAGCAGCCAGGCGGCTACTGGCGAGTCGATTCCGCCGGAGAAGAGGTGAATCACCCTGCCGCTCGTGCCCACGGGAAGTCCCCCGGGGCCTTTCGTCTTGGCGGCGTAGACCACGGCGCGGTCGCGGAGAACATCGATGTGTATGGTGGTCTCAGGTCTCGACAGGTCCACGGGCCTTCCCGTGACGCTCACGACTTCGCCGCCCAAGCGCTTGCTGAGCTCCATCGAGCTCGTGGGGAAGGTCTTGTCGGAGCGCCGGGCGTCTATCTTGAAGCTCCCCTCGTCCCCCTTCGCGCCATCCACGACCGCATCGCGTATCGATTCGTAGTCTCTGCCCACCACCGAGGCCCTCGCATACCACGCGACGCCGAAGACCTTCGAGAGGGCCGCCTCGACCTCGTGGGGTTGGCCTGTGGTCTCGAGGATGATTCTTCCTTCCTTCGACTCCACCCTCGTCTCGCCCAGCGTCGCCATTGCTCTCTTCAGGTTCCGGCGCAGCACCCGGACGAACTCTGGCCTGTTCCTCCCCTTCAGGGCAATCTCAGAGTAGTGGATGGCGTAGATGCTCGTCGACTGCCCTGGGCTTCGGGGTCGTCCTTCCACGAGTGGTCGCCTCTCACACGACCGCCGCGACCATGGCGATGAGGAAGACCACCGCGAGGTATGGCGCCGAGAACTTGAACGCGAGAAAGGCGTTGTCCTTCGTGGGAGAGCGGAGCATCTTGATGTTGGTCGCGAGAAGGAAGGCGTCGAACAGCACCACCCCGGCGAGGTAGACGAGCAGCCCCCACCCGATGAGGAAGGCGGCGAGCAGGAGGCTAACCGGAATCAGAATCAGCGTGTTCGCAACGATGTACCTCGATGCCCTCTGCGACCCCACCACTGACGGGAGCATGGGGATGCCCACAGCCGAGTAGTCCTCCTCCATGATCACCGCGAGGCTCCAGAAGTGGCTGGGAGTCCAGACGAAGACGAGGGCGGCGAGGATCCAAGCGACTATCGGGTTCGAGGAGGTCACCGCGTACCAGCCCGCCAAGACAGAGCAGCTCCCAGCGAACCCGCCGAGGACAATGTTCCAGACCGTTCTCGGCTTCAGGAAGATGGTGTAGATCGGGACGTAGACGATGGCGCCGAGTGCGATGAACGAAGTGGCGATGACGTTGATCGTGAGTGCAGCGGTCGCCACTCCAGCGACAAGCAGGCCCATCCCCAGCCCCAGCGCGTGGTTCGCGGGCACGATTCGGTGGGCCGGGAGGGGCCTGTTCATGGTGCGTTTCATCCTGGAGTCGATGCCCATCTCCAGGTAGCTGTTCATCGAGAGGGAGCCCGCGGAGGCCAGCGTGCCCCCAACCACGACGCCGATTAGAACTGAGGGGGAGGGCAGTCCCTTGGCTGCAATGACCGAGGCGCCTACAGCGACGAACACCAGGAGTGGTATGATTCTAGGCTTAACAACCGCGAGGTAGTCCCTCAGGCTCACAAAAACCGACCAGCTTGAACCGCGAATTCGCCGCGTGTATAAGGAGTTTCTCGGTGCGACCCAAGTCCGAGGGATTGAGGTTCAACGACGCAGAAGGATTAAGGGTTGGGAACGGGGGCTGCTCGATCACCAAATGACGCGAGTCGCGGTCCTCGGCGCGACCGGCCGGACCGGCCGGGAAATCTTGCGACAGGCCCTTGATAAGGGTCTCGAAGTCAACGCTCTTGCAAGAGAGCCATCCAAGCTCGGCGAACTAGGTGAACGGGTCAGCGTGGTCAAGGGGGACGCCACGGACCCGGTGGCTGTGGGTCGGCTCGTGGCTGGAAGCGGCGCCGTGCTCAGCGCGCTTGGGCTCGTGAAGGGGTCGCCGCCAGACCTAATGGCCAGCTCATGCTCGAACATCGCCGCGGCGATGAAGAAGGAAGGCGTCAAACGGCTCGTCATCCTGACAAACACCGGAGTGAAAGACCCCGCGGATCGTCCTCCGGTGACCCAGAGACTGTTGCGAATGGGCCTGCGGGTGCTGAACGACCGCTTGCTGAGCGACACCATCAAGGCAGCGGAGGTCATCGAAGAGAGCGGGCTCGACTGGACCCTAGTGAGGGCCCCAATCCTGACCGACGGACCGAAGACCGGCCACTATCGGGTCGGAGCGCTCGCTTCTGGGATGCCGCTGAGGGTGTCCAGGGCCGACGTCGCTGATTTCATGCTCTCATGTGCGCTTGATGCGATGTTCGTGCGCGAAAAGCCGGTCATTGCAGGCTAGAGACCGACCGATTCGGCCGGGGAGTCGGAAACGCTTAAGAAATCTTCGCGGCTCGCAGTCCCGTCCCGCGGTAGCTCAGCCTGGTAGTTCCGCAAGGAGCCAATAGCTTCCGGCTGTAGTGGTCGGCCATTGGCTGACCCGTTCAGCCTACTCAGGCAACAGAAACCGGAGTGTCGCAGGCTCAAATCCTGCCCGCGGGATATAGCCAAGAGCACCTCAGACACCCTAAGGCATCGGCAATCCTGTGGTCGAATGGCAAGACCCAAACGAGGCATGCGAACTCCTTAAGCGTGGTTGGAGGGCTCTGACCTTTCCCTTGGTGACAAACCCCAATTGAAAACGTGGGTGCTGGCCGCATTCGCAGCGGTGGTGGTCTTGGCCTACCTGCTGTTCTACGCGCTGGACTCGATGGAGGGCCAAGGGGCGAGCGCACTTGGATTGGCGAACGCGGTCGGGTTGGTCACGGTCGCGGTCGGGGTTGTTGTCGCCTTCGTGATTCTGGGAAGGACCTCGAGACCCTAGTCGCCTGTCGCGGAGGTGGCTGGAGAAACGGCGGCCCACACTATTCTGGTCCAACCTGACCTCCTTGACCTGCACCCCGCGGCGGGCGGGTTGCTCTCCTGACCGATCGAAATTAGGGCGCCGAACCAAATCCTTAAGTGAGGTTGAACGACCTCGGCTTGGAAGCTTGGATTCGGAGTTCCTGGCACTCTCGCTGGTCTTCATCCTTGTGGGGGTGACGGGCATCGTCCTCTTCAACGGCCCA
>DASPPF010000057.1:0-7360 GCA_035625575.1 Nitrososphaerales archaeon
CGGCCGTTCACGTCGACGGAGCCGCCCTCTAGCACCACCTTCGTTTCGAAGGCCCGGGTCCCGGCCCCATCAACGATGGCACTCCCAGTCTCATTGTCCGGCAGCAGGTCTGAGTACTTGCCTCCCCAGGCGTTGAAGGTCCACTTGGTCGCGGCCACGTCGGAGTTCTTCACGAAGATGGGCCCGTAGTCGCGGACCCAAACATCCGCGGAGGGTATGGTGTGGAAGACCAAGTTCCTGTTTTGTCCGGCCAAGGCGATCACCTCCCTCTGCGACCGGGCGTCGTCCACGAGCAGGTGGACCCGCTCCCCAGTGCAGAGCTCGTTGATCACTCTGGCGTAGGTCTTCCTGACCGAGGGCAGGTGCTCAGGGGTGAATGTCCCCGGGTTCTTGGGCCACGAGAGCCAGGTGCCCTCGTGGGGCTCCCACTCGGCTGGCATCCTGTAGCCCATGCTGAACGGAGTCTCAGGCACGCCCGACTACCTCGAGATGGGCCCGTAGGTGGACGGCCTCCTGTTTCGCAGGAACCCCCAACCCTCCTCGACCTCTCCGCCCAGCGAGAGGTCGACCTCCACGACGAAGACGCCCTCGTCCCCGCCGGCCCGGAAGAGCAGCTTGCCGAACTGGTCGTACACGAAGGAACCGCCCCAGAAGGTCATCTCCCCCTCCGCGCCGACCCTGTTCACCGCGCAGACAACCACGCTGTTTGCAATCGCGTGGCCCCGCTGCACGGCCTCCCAGGACTCCTGCCAGTTCCCCTCGACCGGCTCGATCCCCTTCACCCACCCGATGGCGGTCGGGTAGAAAAGTACCTGCGCCCCCTTCAGCCTGCAGACGCGGGCAGCCTCTGGGTACCATTGGTCGAAGCAGATGAGGGGGGCTAGGTTTCCGAAACGGGTCGCAACGACCTTGTATCCGCCGCCCGGCGAGAAGTAGCTCTTCTCGTAGTAGTGAGAGTCGTAGGGAACGTGGACCTTGCGGTACTTCGCGATGATTCTCCCGCGGTCGTCGAACACGATCGACGTGTTGTAGCTCCTCCCGCCCGCCCTCTCCAGTATGCTCCCTCCCACCAGGAACACCTTCGACGAGGATGCCGTTCTGGAGAGTGTCCGACTGGTCGGGCCAGGAATCGGCTCGGGGCTCACCGTCTCCCCTTCTCTCTGTGGGAAGTAGGTGGAGGAGAAGAGCTCGGGGAGGCAGACTATGTTCGCGCCCGTGGTCGCAGCCTCTCCGATCATTCTCAGAGCCTTGGCGAGGTTCGCGCCCTTGTCCGAGCTCATTGACATCTGCACGATTCCCAACTTTACGGGGCTGGAGGCGGGCATCTCTTCTGCGCGCTCGGTTGTTCTGGTGATGAAATAGTTTGCTGTCTCTCCGAGTCGGAGGGGGCTGCCGGCGGCGCCGGCTGAGTCAGGACCAGAACAGGTCCAGGGTGGTCGCGCCCATGATTTCGTCGAAGCTGAAGTCCAGGGCGTCCAGCATCTGGTCGAACATCGAATGCGCGTATTCTATGTACTTGTCCGGGTCTATGTCCTCCGCCTTCGCGTGCTCAACCGGTTTGACGTACGGAGGGGTCTTGGTCTTGACGTACCCTATTATGTCGCCCGCCTTGATCTCTCTGCCCTTCTGTTCGAGAGCCTGGGCCGCCCTCACGTGCTGAGGCGTCGTCCCGCTGTACTTGCTGGTGGGCTTGCCCATCATCACGTTGAAGGCAAGGTCGGCGACCGGGACCTTCCTCGTCTTCAGGTTGTTCACCATGTTGGTCAGCAGCTCTCTGGTCCTCGACCGGGCTCTCTCGAAGTCGTCTGGGCTCTTGACGCTGCTGAGTATCTCCAGCGCGTCATAGAAGTTCCTCTTCAGGTACTCCGGGGTCTGAGACTTCTTGCCCGTCAGGCCGCGAATGTCGACCGTGCCGTCCGGGAGGACACCGAAGTAGTTCTTCTTTCTGCTGCTGAACGCCACGTACCTGTAGCTCTTGTCCAGGTCCAGCTCGACTCCGAGCTCGTCCTCGGCCCACTTGGTCAGCGAGGCGCTCTGCTCCTTCGACGGGTTCTGCAGGAAGAGCGAGTCCGTGTCCGAGTAGAGGACGCTGATGCCCTGCTGGTTGCACTTCTCGATCGTCTTCGTGATGGCGAACCTGCCGAGCGCGGCCGTTGCCTCGGCGACTGGAAGGCAGTAGAATGCGAACGACTCGAAGCCGAAGGCCCCGTAGGTGGCGTTGAGGAAGACCTTCAGGCCCTGGGAGACGACGTTGTACAGCTCGCGGTCGTCCCTGGAGAGCGACGGGTTCTTGACGAGCGGCTTGTAGTGGCTCACCCTCAGGTCGCGGAGGGACCCTATCACCAGGCTGGTGATGCCCTTCCTGCGTGCGCAGACCCATGACGCCGTCTCGGGCACCGTGTTGGACCTGCACTCCTCGTGGGGACAGTCGACGGTCTCGTACGAGAGGTTGTGGACCTTGATCAGACTGGGGTACAGGCTGGCGAAGTCGAAGACCGAGACGTCGAAGTAGACCCCGGGTTTCGGCTCGATGACCAGACCGCCCTTGTACTTCTTGCCCTTGATTATCGCCTGCGAGCTCGCGCCGCCTTTCTCCGCCAGCTCGTCGGGCCTGGGGATCAACGCCCCGAGCCTCCTGTGCTCGAAGAACAGCATGCTCCGGATCCAGTTCGAGACCCCCAGCCTCCCGACGTCGTTCATCGGCATCTTGCCGATGCGAGCGATGACCAGAAGGAGCTTCATGGTGACAGAGCCGGCCATGGAGGTGAGCTCGTAGGTCAACTGCGAGTCGTTCAGGTTGTACTTCGCGAGCTCCTCGAGAGGCAGGTCCCCGATGTTCCCCTCGAACTCAATCTTCGACTTGGCGATGAGCGCTTCGGAGATGGTGTTGAGCGTGTAGTCCGAGTACTTGTTGCCGAACGCGTAGACCTGGATCGAGCGGTTCTTGAAGAAGTTGTAGAGGTCGAGGTGTATCCCGTGCTTCAGCGCGGACTCGACCCGCTGGAGCTCGATGGGATCCTCCTCCTCCGGGATCTTCCTCCTGTCGGCCCTGTGCTTCAGGTACCTGAGGTCGAAGTTGTCCCCGTTGAAGGTGATGATCACCGGGTACTCCATCATCTTGGAGAAGACCGCCCTGATCAGGTCGGTCTCGTCGTCGAACAGCTCCAGTCGGAAGTCCCTGGGAGTGGGGCTCTGCCCCTCCTTCCTGAGCGCGTAGACGAGCTTCTCGTGCTCGTTCGCGAAGGAGACCGAGATCACAGGCTGGGTGGGGTCCTCCGGGTCTGGCATCCTCCCCTCTTCGTTCGCGACTTCGATGTCCATTGCAATCCGCTTGAAGTCCACCAGCGGCTCTCCGAGGAGCTCGGCCCACTCCCTGAGGTAGGGCTCGAATTCGGGCGGGTTCCTCTTCAGGATGGCCTCCAGAGAGGTGGCGACGTTCTCCGGCATCGGATGCTTCAGGGGCAGGACCTTCCCGTTGGAAATCCTGTAGTAGGTGCCCATCTTGAGACCCCTGTCGTAGGCGAAGTTCTCGTAGTACTTTATGTCGGCCTCCCAGGCCTTGATCTCGTCCCGTATGCTGTTGTTCCCTCCACCGATGGCCAGCGGGTCGGTGGTGGTGATCTTGCGGAGCTTCACCTTCTCGTCGTGGAGGAGGTCCAGCCTCTCCTCCTCCGTGATTGATATCACGTCCTTCCTGGCCCTGACCTCGGCGAGCTCCTCCAAACCTAGGCGGGTGTAGCAGTACGGCTTGTGCCCCGTGTTGTCCATCCACAGCCAGAAGCGGCCGTTCTTGTGGTCGTAGAACTTCAGCACTGCAAGGCGCTTGTCGCCATCGTAGGTCGCTGACGCTAGGAGCCCGTCCTCCATCTCCTCGACCGGTCTCGTCAGCTCGCTGAGCCTCTCCGCGAGGGCGCTGCGCTGTGTTGCTGTCTGCAAGGCTCCGGATTCCTCGGGCCGAGGGGTTCGAATGGCAGATAAGGATACCGCGAAGCGGCAGGCAGATTCAGCACAGCTTATATCAGCATCTTGGGGCCGCAGGCGGAGATGCAGTCGGCGTTCTCGTTCGTCAGGAAGAACCTCGCCTACACCTTCGTGGTCTTCGGGGCCATCTGGGTCGTCATCGCTTTCCTCGCCGGGTCCGCCCTCGTCCTCTGGCCAGCGGTAGCATGCGTTGTGGCCGGGACTCTTCTCAGGGCCATGCCGGGCTCACGACTCACAATCGCCTGGGGGCCGGCAGCGGCAATACTGGGACTGCTCCTGTGCGCCTACCAAGTCTACGCTGCGATTCCCCTTCTCACGGGCGCATTCGTCATGGCTGCCAGCGTGTCGGTTGTGGTCTTCTTCCTCCTCGGCCTAGGGCACGCGTACCTGGCTTTCGCCAGCTACACGACGTCTGCAGTCAAATGAGGTCGACCTTCGTAAGCCGCCTGATGTAGTAGACCGAGTAGCCGCTTATCACGAAGAGGGCCGAGAAGGCCTTGGTTGCGAAATCGAGGTCCCAGGGGATAGGGACCCCGGTCGCGATCAGGTTGGGGTTGGAGACGCCCTGCAGGACCGAGACGCTGAAGAAGGCCCCCCATATCATGAAGTTGTAGAGCACCTCGTAGGCAGAGGCGAAGGCCACCACGAAACCGAGCAGCTGCAGGAAGCTCAGCCAGCGACGGGGCCACTTGGCCAGCCTCTCTCCCCAAAGGCGCAGCCCAGAGTAGAACAAGGCGACGCAGGCAATCGAGAAGTACGACACGGGCTTCGCGAAGAAGGGGAGAGGCCACTCGACGTTCACCAGGGCGATGCCAATCGCGAGCTCCGTCCCGGTGTTGACCAGAGAGGCGACTACCCCGTAGACGACAACCGCGACTATCGTCAACAGGGAAACCCACGCGACCAGGGTGAACATCCGCCTCGTCGCGGGGTCCATCGCCTTCTCTTCCAAGGAAAAACGAGCCTCGTGCCCGAGCCTTTAAGGGTTGACGCCCTTTTCGCCCGACTGGCCCTCGGCCCCTGCGAGCCACACGAGCAAGGTCATGAACGGAAGCTCGAAGTACCACCAGGAAAGGTCGTTGGGTAGGACAAGTATCACGAGGATCATCAGAACGGTGCCGTTGAGGAGGACTGCGCGAAGGTCCTTCGACCGCAGTGCGGCGTAGGCGACTCCGACGACGGTCACCCCCGCGCGCAGAAGCAGGGGCACGCCAACGCCCGTCAGGCTGAACACCAATCCGTCGATGGTCGGGTTCACGTTGAACCCAAACGCCGCGGCGCTAACCAAGACTCTGGGCGCCCTGGTGAACTCGAAGAGGATGGTGTCGTAGGTGAAGGCGGACCAGTTCCAGAGCGCGAACGGCAGAACCAGCGCCAATGCCGACACAGTCTGGATGGCGACCTCGTCGAACCTCTTCGACCTCAGCGACCATGCGAGGAAGAGAGGATAGAGGAACCAGATGAGCTGGCTCGAGGCGAGCGCCACTCCCATCAGCACCGATGCGACCCTTCCTCTTCCTCGCGTCCAAAGGACGGTGGCAACTGCCAAGGACGCCATCGCGACCAGCGTGTTGTTCGGGTACGAGGTCGAGAACAGAACCGTGAAGGGCAGGAGGAGGAAGACCAGCGCGGCCGTTCTTGACTGGGTGCCCCTCAGTGAGTAGATGCTGAGCCCGACGACAACGTCTGCGAAGATCAGACCCAGGCGGACGTCCCAGACGGCGCCGAAGGGCGCGAGGAAGAGGGCCACGCCCGGAAGGTACGCAAAGACATTCGCCGCGCCCGGAGTGGAGAGCCAGGAAGGAATACCGGTGTAGGAGAAGCCGTAGGGATTGATGCCACTGAGGAGTGCCCTGGCAGCCTGGGAGTCATAGTAGTAAACGTCGAGCAGCGGAGGGAGCAGCCACGCAGCCAACAGCCGGGCCACCACCGCTGCTGCGACGAGGGTGACGAACAGACGATCGGTCACGAGGATTCTTCGAGCGCCCGACACGCGGCTTCTGGGCCAGGGTCGGAGGCAAGATTCTCAAATAGTCTTCCGCGCTGGGCAGGTCGGGAGCGAATGAGCTTCATCCCAATCAACAGGCCGCTGCTCGGGGAGGCGGAGAAGAAGGCGGTCTTGTCGGTCCTAGACAGCGGCCTGCTCACCGATGCGTCCTTCGAGGGCGGGAAGTGGACGCGGGAGCTGGAAGGGAAGATGGCCAGGCTCCTGGGGTCGAAGCATGTGGTCGCCGTGAACTCGGGGACCGCCGCGCTGCACTGCAGCATGCTGGCCCTGGGAATCGAGAAAGGAGACGAGGTAATCGTGCCCACCTTCACGTTCGTGTCTACCGCCAACGTCGTTCTGGCCTGCGGCGGCAGACCCGTCTTCGTCGACGTCAAGGACGACTACAACATGGACCCGCGGGCAGTCGCCAAACTCATCACTCGGAAGACGAAGGCGATCATGCCCGTCCACCTGTATGGTTATCCCGCCGACATGAACGAAATCAACGAAATAGCAGAAAAGCACTCGATTCCCGTCGTTGAAGACGCCGCCGAGTCTCTCGGAGCCGAATACAAGGGGAAGCAGACAGGGACCCTTTCAAGAATGGGCTGCTTCAGCTTCTATGCGAGCAAAGTGGCGACCACCGGAGAGGGGGGCGCGATCTCGACTGACGACGGAGCCCTCGCCCACAGGCTGCGGCTCGTGAGGAACCACGGAATGCTCCACGGATACGATTCAAGATACCTCGGGTTCAACTATCGCTTGACCGAGACGGCGGCCGCCATAGGCGCCGTTCAGATGGACAGGCTGTCAGGGTTCCTCGAGGCGAGGAAGGAGAACGCAAGCTACCTCAACGAGCGCACCTCAGACCTGGACGGAGTGGCGTTCACGCAAAAGTCCCCGGACAGGACGCACGTCTACTATCTGTACACGCTGACGCTCAAAAGGAAGAGAGACGAAATCTTCGACCGACTCCACAAGAGGGGCATCGGGGCTGCCGTCTACTTCAGGACACCAGTCCACAAGACGCCGCTCTACAGAAAGCTTGGCTACGGCAAGGTCAGGCTGAGAAAGGCGGACTACGAATCGAAGCACGTGATATCTCTGCCCGTCCACCCCGGAGTGGGCAGAGCAGACATTGAGCGCGTCGCGGACGAGTTCATCGAAGCCTGTGCGCTGATGCGGTAGTTGTCGTTGACCGAACCGGCCACCGAGCAGCCGCTTGTGTCGGTCGTCGTTCCAACCTACAACGAATCCGCCACAATCCTGGACCTGATTGGACAGCTGTCCGAGAGCCTTCCGCGCACGGTGACATCCGAAATCGTGGTCGTCGACGACGACTCGCCAGACGGCACAGGCCAGGCCGTGGCAGGCTACATCGAGCGACTCGGC
>DASPPF010000058.1:0-3671 GCA_035625575.1 Nitrososphaerales archaeon
CACGGTGGTCGTCGGGCCCAACGGCTCTGGGAAGAGTACGCTCCTCAAGACGATAGCAGGCCTGACAAACCTGTACAGCGGGGAGATCCTCTTGGACGGCAAGCCCATCACGAACATGCCCCCGCACATGATTGCGCGGTCCGGACTGGCCTACCTCCCGCAGACGGAGAGCGTCTTCATCCAGCTGTCGGTGGAGGAGAATATCAGGATGGCGGCATACACCGTCCCGGCTTCCGCCTACGCAGCGAGGCTCGAGAGGTCTCTCGACATGTTCCCGCAGATAAACAGGTACATGAAATCCAAGGTGCAGAACCTCAGCGGTGGGGAGAGGCAGATGGTCGCGATGGCGATGGCCATGATGAGGGACCCCTCCGTGGTGATGTTCGACGAACCTACAGCGAACTTGTCTCCGAAGCTGGCCACCCTAGTCCTCAACACCGTGCAATCGCTGGCCAAGGAACGCAACCTGACCGTCCTGCTGGTGGAACAGAACGCGAAGAAGGCGCTGCAGATGGGAGACGAGGCCTACCTCCTGGTGGGGGGCAAGAAGGCGTTCGGGGGAAAGGCGAGCGACCTCCTCGGCCACAGCGAACTCGCGCGGATGTACCTTGGCCTCAAGACGGCTTAGCGAGTCCCAGGCCGATGCCAAACGGGTCCTCAGATCAATCGACAGGTCGGCTTCGGAGCTCGTAGAGTTCGCCCGTGAACTGGTCCGCGCGGAGAGCGAGACCGGGGAAGAAGAAGTCGCCCAGAGGATAGTCCGAGACAGGCTCCGAAAAGCGGGGGCCCGGGTCGACTACTGGAAGCCAGACCCGACCGACTTCGCAGGGTACGAGGGCTTCATTGCCGAAGAGAAGGGCTTCGCGAAGAGACCAAACATCGTGGGGCGTTTCAAGGGAGGCGATTCTCAGAGGACGCTGGCGTTCAACGGACACATAGACGTCGTGCCGGCGGGGGACTGGAAGTCTTGGAAGCATCCTCCCTACGAAGGATTCGTTGGAGGAGGGAAGCTCTTCGGAAGGGGATCGTGCGACATGAAGGCGGGCCTGGCGGCTGCGATATTCGCGATAGAGGCAATTCGAGACGCCGGTGTCACTCTGAAGAACGACGTGCTCCTGGAAAGCGTGATAGGCGAGGAGAGCGGCGGGGTGGGAACTCTGGCCACAATCCTAAGGGGCTACACCCCGGACGCCACCGTGATCGCCGAGCCGACCAACCTGGGGCTGACCATCGCCCAGGCTGGCTGCCTGATGTTCAGACTGGTGGTCAGAGGCAAGGCGGCCCACGGGGCCTCCCGCTACATGGGTGTCAGCGCGATAGAGAAGTTCCAGCCGGTTCTGGCAGCGCTCCTGCGGCTCGAAGAAGAGCGGAGGTCGCTGAAGAAAATGTCCCTCTACTCTTCAGTACCGAACGTAGTGCCTCTCAGCGTGGGCACGTTGAAGGCCGGGAACTGGGACTCGACCGTTCCAGAGTCTCTTGTCGCCGAGGGGAGATACGGCGTGTGGCCCGGGGAGAGTCTGGAGACGGCGAGGGTCATGTTCGAGAGGGCCGTCGCCACCGCTGCCTCAAGAGATGAATGGATGAAGTCGCGCCCGCCTCTGATCTCCTGGTACGGACCGCAGTGGGAGTCTGCTTCGCTCCCATCGTCTCACCCTCTTGTCAGGCTGATGCAAGGCGCCGCGAAAGAGGTGCTCGGGCACAGTCCGGGGCTGGCCGGGATCACCGGCGGTACCGACATGCGACTCTTCACGGGCATAACGAAGAAACCCGCTCTTATCTTCGGCCCTGGCGACGACTCGGTCGCGCACTTCAGCGACGAGTACGTCTCGCTCAAGGACGTCGTTTCCGCCTGCAAGGTCTACGCCGTCGCGGCAATGCATTGGGACAGATAGCCGAGAAAACAGAGAGGCCGGTTCGGCTTCCAGGGCGCGAACGTCATATATCCCCTGTTGTCTGGTCGCCCCGCGTTGCCTGTGGAGAACCTCATGTGGGTCGAGAAGTACAGGCCTTGGACCCTTGACGATCTGGTCGACCAGAGGGAGATCAAGCAGAGACTGAAGCTCTTGGTCGAGAAGAAAGGGGAACTTCCGCACATGCTCTTCGCGGGCCCGCCTGGTTCGGGGAAGACAACGACCGCCCTCATCATAGCCAGACAGCTTCTCGGAGAGGGTTGGCGGGACTACACCCTCTCGCTGAACGCCAGCGACGAGAGGGGGATAGACATAGTCAGGGAAAGGGTGAAGACGTTCGCGAGATTCTCCGACAGGAGAGAAGGAATCCCATTCAGACTCGTCATCCTTGACGAGTGTGACGAGATGACCAACGACGCGCAGACCGCGCTCAGGCGGATAATGGAGGAGACCTCGGCCTACACCAGGTTCATACTCGTGTGCAACTACTCCTCCGGCATCATTGAGCCCCTCCAGAGCCGGTGTGTCATCTTCCGCTTCCAGCGGCTCGACGAGGCGGCTCTCGTGTCTGCCATCAGGGAAATCGCTTCGAAGGAGAAGGTGAAGGTGGTGGGGGCCGGCACGCTGAGCGCCGTCTTTGATGCGACCCAGGGCGACCTGAGGCAGGCAATCAACCTGGTCCAGGCCGCCTCCGTCTCGGGCGAACTCACACAGGAGAGCGTGGCGGCCGTGACGGGAACAACGGTGAAGGCCAGGGTCACCGAGATAGTCAGGAAGGCTCTTGACGGGGACTTCAACGGCGCGAGGACGAAGATGGTGGAGCTGACGAGGGTCTACGGAGTCCCAGAACGGGACTTCCTACGCTTCGCCAACGAGGCCGTGGCATCCTCGGATTCCGACCTAGCGGCGAAGGCGATTTCAATCCTTGCGGAGTACGACTTCCGTCTGGTCCAGGGGGCCCAGCCCGAGCTGCAGCTGACCGCCATGCTGGCGGAGCTCGCCGCCCTGAAGGGGGAAGGCGAGTAGGACGGACCTCTCCCTCCCCAGGGGAATCAGGGACGTCGAGCCAGAAGAATACGAGAAGCACCTGCGCGTCCGTCGTGCCTTCGAGGAGACGGCCTCCCTCTTCAACTTCAAGCTGATGGAGCCGGCCACCATCGAATCCCTGTCCATGCTTCGCGCGAAGAGCGGAACGGAGGTGGACAAGGAGATCTACGCCTTCAAGGACAAGGGGGGACGCGACCTCGGGCTCCGGTTCGACCTGACCGTGGGCATGACGCGCTACGTCTGTTCCAGGCGGGACCTGAGACCGCCGGTGAAGGTGGCCTGCGTCGGGGGGGTCTGGCGCTACGATGAGCCGCAACACGCACGCTACAGGTTCCACACGCAGTGGGACGTCGAGATCTACGGCCCTGCGTCCATCGACGCCGACGCAGAGGTGATCGATTTCGGAAGGAGCATCTTCGACAGGCTGGGCATGGAGAAGGACTCGGTGGAGATAGGAGACAGGCGCGTCATCCAAGAGTTCATCTCAAAGCGGCTGAAGATCGAATCCGAGGAGAGGGCGGTGGAAGTGATGCGGGCGCTCGACAAGGTCCAAAAGAAATCGCGGACGGAGCTCCTGAGGGAGTACACCGAGAAGGGATTCACCCAGAGAGACCTGGAGACCCTCCTGGAGTTCGGGAATCTCAAAGGGAGCCCGAAGGAGGTGCTCTCCAGGCTGGAGGAGCTGAAGCTCGAAAGCGCCTCAGAAATGGCGGA
>DASPPF010000059.1:0-5609 GCA_035625575.1 Nitrososphaerales archaeon
GAGTGCTGGCTCTGCGCGGCAGCGCAGAGGCGCTCGAACCCGGATTGGTCAGCAGCAAGAAGCTGGCGAAGCTCGCGAAGGGGATGGACTCGGTCGACCTGCCTCCCGACGCAGAGTTCAAGGGGCCGTGGCAGCTCGTCGAGAGCAACGGTCTCGCGATAGTCGAGCAGGCAGGACACTTCGAAGAGTCCCTGGGGCTGCCGGACAAGGTCTCGCTGAAGGGACCCGCTTCGAACGTGAGGATTCACGACACCGTCGAAATAGAAGGTCCCGCGTCCTTCGACACCAGGCTCGGGCCCGTCGTAGTGAGGGAGGGGACAACGGTCGACAGCTTCTCGAGGCTCGCAGGCCCTTGCTTCGTCGGACCGATGAGCAGGGTGAGGTCGGCGCTCATAAGGAGCGGGACTTCCATCTTCGAAGGGTGCACAGTGGGCGGCGAGGTTGAGAACTCAATCATGCTGGCCCACAGCAACAAGGCGCACCTGGGATACGTCGGAGACTCGGTCGTAGGCGAGTGGGTGAACCTGGGCGCCGGGAGCGTCTTCAGCAACCTGAAGAACACGTACGGAACCGTCAGGGTCGAGTCAGGTGGCAAGAGGGTAGACACGGGCATGACGAAGCTCGGCCCGGTGATCGCCGACATGGCCAAGGTCTCGATTGGCTCGATGGTGTTCGCCGGGAGGAGCGTGGGCGTTTCCAGCCACGTGGTCAATCTGGTCGACAGGAACGTCCCGAGCTTCACGTACTACGACGGAAGCACCGGTAAGAAGGTCGAACTCCTGTTGGACTCGGCAATCGAGACTCAGAGGAGAATGATGGAGCGTCGTGGAATGACCCTCTCGAAGGCGAGGGAGGGGATGATCCGAAGGCTCTTTCAAGCGACTCGACCCGAAAGGAGGAAGGCTGGAGTCAGGAAAGGTAGGCTCCAGTGAGGAAGCGCGCAGGGAGCAGGGCCGAAGACGCCGTGAAGGGCTTCTCGCTCAGAAGAATCCAGAGGGTGGACACGGGCGAAGTGTACAAGGCGTACAGGGACTGGCCGAGCCTTGCAGCGAAGGGCTTCGCGGTCAAGTTCAGCTTCCCCGAGGCCGCCTTCAGCAGAGCCTGCGTGATGGGGATGGGAGGTTCTGCGGCCGGAGGAGACATCATCTCGGGCTGGCTCGGTGGCGGTGCGGACGCCCGGTTCGCGGTCTTCAAGGGGTCGGTTCCGCGGAAGGACATGAAAGGGACGCTCGCGATAGCGTGCAGCGCCTCGGGCCAAACCTCCGAGACCATAGAAATGGTGAAAACCGCAGCCGGCAACAACGCAACAGTGGTTTGCATCTCTTCCGGAGGGCGCCTCGAGGAAGAGGCCCGAACTCGCGGCCTTGAATTCGCGAGGATGCCAGAGATGGTCGCCCCGAGGTACATGCTGCCCTTCATAGTCTTCTCCTGTCTGTCCGCCGCCAACAGGGGCCTAGGCCTCGGGTGCGAGGAGGAGGCGCGGGAAAGCATCGAGGCTCTGGAGAAGCAGTCGGGGCCGCTGGACGTGACCACGCCAGCCCGACGGAACGGCGCGATGAAACTTGCGACGGAGATTCTCGGGAAGACGCCGGCGATTTTCGGCGACGGAGTGACCTTCGGGGTGGGGCTCAGGTTCAAGAACGTCCTGAACGAGAACGCGAAGGTGCACGCCTACTTCGAATCCATGCCCGAGCTGTTTCACAACGAAATCCAGGCTTGGGAGAGCAGGGAGAAGTCCTTCGTCCCCATCCTGTTGAGGCACCGAGGAGAGGTCGAGACGGACAGCAGGAGGGCGGACGTGATGAAGAGAGTCCTCGGGCGGCTCGGAAGCAGGCCCATCGAGGTCAGAGGCACGGGGAAGGGAGTCCTTTCTCAGCTGATGACAATGACCTACAAGCTCGACATGGCATCCTACTACGAAGCGATAGTCCTTGGTAGGAATCCGCTGCGGACCACCCTGATAGACAGCTTGAAGAAGTCGGTCTAGCTACTTGATGCCAACCAGCTGAGCCAGCTCCTTCCTCGCGCTCGCACCGAGCACCTGGGCGGCAGCCTCCGGGGAGACCTCGTTGGCGTAGACCGAACCCCCCAGCTCCAGCCCCGACCACTGGGTCTTCCTGGGATAGACCTCGATGTGCCAGTGTATCTGCCGGGTTGTCTTCTTCTCGGACGAGCTGTGGAAAACGAGCGAATAGCTCTGGTTGTCCAGGGACCTGGCCATGCCCCCGAGGGTCGACCTCAGCATGAGGGCCAGGTCCATCATCTCCTTCTGGGAGAGCTTCAGCATGCTGGTCATGTGCCTCTTCGGGTATATCCAGAACTCGTAGCTGTGCGTCGAGACCCAGGGAGCGAAAGCGATGAAGAAGTCTGTCGCAAGAATCTGCCGAGGGCCGCCCGTCTCGGTCGAAACGACCTGGCACATGGGGCAGACCCCGAGCTCGTTGAGCGAGTTCTGGACCGTCTCCGCCTCGAGCTCCACGGCCGGTGGGACCCTGGGCGTGGTCAGGATCTGGATGCTCGGGTGGACCGCGGTAGGGGAGCCCTCCTTCTCGCTGTTGAGGTAGACCAGCACGTAGCTGACTCCCTTCTGGGCGTATAGCCACCTCGCCTTGTCCTGAAGCGACGCTAGGATGTTCGTCCACTGCTCGACATCGATCTTGGAGAAGTGCTGGTCGTGCTTGGGCGTGGCCACCAGCACATAGTGATAGCCGACGGCGGGCTCGCTGTAGTGTGGCGACTCGCTGAAGGAGGGAGGGGCGTTCGGAATCACGAGCGGGTTCTTCGCAGGGAATATCCTCACGGACCAGTTGCGGACGAGGTCGCCCTCCGTGTCGGTCTGCTTCAGTAGAGTGTCCCCCTTCTTGACCAGGACGAGGTCGGCCGGCGGTGTCATCTCCTCGTTGCCCGGGCAGTAGTTGCACTTCTCCGTCCGCTGCGGGACGACCTGACCCGGCTTCAGTCCCCGGTCTGGAAGAATGATGGAAAGTTTCTCGGTGAAGTAATCCTTCCTAATCTCAACCAACGTCGGACGCGAACGCGCCTGAGCATATTAGGGTTTGTAAGTTCGCGAAAGAAAGATAACGCCAGAGGTGGGAGCCTCGTTGCGACATGGAAACGGGCTACATTCTCCTGGACGGCTGCGGCGACAGGCCCGACCCCAAGTTGAACTTCACCACTCCGCTCGAGGCCGCAGACACGCCGAACCTGGACAGGATCTCTGGCTCTTCGAAACTAGGACTGACAATCACTGTGGGAAAGGGCGTATCTCCGGAGTCGGACATCGCGGTCTTCAACATGCTGGGATACTCCTTCGAGTCAGGCTATCCCGGACGCGGAGTCGTGGAGTCCGTCGGAGCGGGCATAAGATTCAGCGACGGCGACCTGGCCCTTCGTGCCAACCTGGCGACCGTGAGGAGGGGACTCATAGCCGACAGACGCGCGGGCAGGAACCTCACGCCCCGTGAGGGCAAGGAGCTCGAGAAGGAGCTCAACGAGATAAGCCTCGACGGGGCGGAGCTGGTCTACAGGTCCACCGTCTCCTACAGGGGCGTGCTCGTCATCCGGGCCGAGGGGGGACTCTCCGCCTCGGTAACCAACACCGACCCAGCATACTCGAGGGTCCGTGGCTTCGGCGCAGCGGTGAAGACCAAGAAGAGGGAGAGAATCGCGGAGTGCAGACCAGAGACCGACGACTCCCTCGCCAAGAAGGCGGCCCGACTGGTGAACGAGTTCACGCTCAAGTCCCTCAGGGTGCTTGCCGCCAGCGAGACGAACTCTGAGAGGCAGAGGGAGGGGAAGCTGCCCGCAAACTGCGTCCTCCTCCGCGACGCGGGAGACCACCTCCCCGCGGTGCCCTCCTTCGAGGAGAAGTATGGCGTGAAGGGGACGGCCCTGGTCGAGATGCCGGCGGAGGTCGGGATAGCCAAGATCCTGGGCATGAAGATGGTGAAGCTCAGGGACCGGAACGACATGAAGGCCAAGGCCGAGGTCTTCAAGAGGGAGATGAGGGAGGGGACGGTCGTCTACGTCCACATAAAGGGCCCTGACGAGTTCGGCCACGACGGCGACGCCGTGGGGAAGAAGAAGAGCATCGAGACCATAGACAGGGACTTCTTCTCCGTAGCCTCGGAGACCCTGGGCGATGCCACGCTTGGGGTGTCCTGCGACCACGCGACGCCGTGCCAGCTGAAGATGCATTCGAGCGATGCCGTTCCTCTTCTGATCACGACAAGGAGAACGTCCGACCACATGAGATTCACCGAAAGGAACGCGAGGAAGGGCTCCCTCGGCCTGCTGGCAGGGAAGGACGTCCTGACCCGTGTCCTGGGCGAGCGCTAGACGCCGTACTTCGGGAACTTCCTTATGCTGTTGGTCGCGATGGTTATCGCGTCGGGAAGACCAGCATCTTGCTTGAAGTCGTTGGTGGCCCTGTTGGCGACGACGGCGAAAAGCGCCCCGGTCTTCAGGCCGTAGAGCCTTCCGAGGGTGAAGAGCGTCGAGGACTCCATCTCGAAGCAGAGGACCTTCGCCTGCCTCAGGTCGCGAATCAGGGACCCGTACCTGGACGGGAAGTATCCGCCGTATCCTTTTCGACCCTGTCCGACGTAGAAGGAATCCGTCGAGGCGGCGAGGCCGACCAGGTGCTTCTTCCCGAGCGAGCCGGCCGAGTCTGCCAGCGCCATCACGACGGACGGCGTCGCAGCCGCAGGGTAACCCTTGGGAGCGTACTGCTGCGAAGTTCCGTCCAAGGCGACGGCGGCGTCCGCAATCACCGTTGACCCCACGGTCGCTTCCCTCGGTATCCCACCGCACGTGCCGATCCTGATCATCACCTCGACCCCGAGTCGCGCGAGCTCCTCGATGGCGATCGCAGCGGATGGGCCGCCGATGCCTGTGCTCGTCGCTATGACGTACTCGTCCCCCAGGTAGCCACCGTAGGTCGTGTACTCCCTGTGGCTCGCGACCTGCTTCGCTTCCTTGAAGTGCTCCGCAATCAGCGGGACTCGCCCCGGGTCTCCGGGAAGGAAAGCCACTCGGCCGACGTCGCTCTTCGCAAGGCTGATGTGGTACATCCTGCCTGTCCCGTCCCTTGGCTCAGAGGCCAAGCTGCCACGCCGCCTGCGACCGCCGGAGACCAAACCCATCGCGACTCCCTAGCGCGGCGCCTCGTAGCAGTCCCTGCACCGGGGCTCGTACATCTCCTTCCCGCCCACCACTATGATAGGGGAGTTCTTCGGCGCGGGCTTGCCTCCGATTAGGCGCTGCGTCCTAGTCGCTTCTGCTCCGCACCTCACGCAGACCGCGCTCAGGTACCTCACCCTGTCGGCGCGGGCGGCGAGTTCCATCGTCGAAGCGAACGGCTCCGCCTTGAAGTTGAGGTTGAGCCCGCACGCGATGACCTTCTTCCTGCTCGCCTGAGAGTCGAGGACGCCGACGATCGCGTCCGGAAAGAAGTTGACCTCGTCCACCCCGATGACGTCGAGCCCTCCGCTGTCCGCGAGCTTGGCGATCTTGTTCACTCCCACCCTTGTCGCCTCTATCGAGTAGGCCTGGTACCGCAGCCCGTTGTGGCTGGCGACCTGCTTGGCGCTGTATCGGGTGTCGAACGA
>DASPPF010000060.1:0-3533 GCA_035625575.1 Nitrososphaerales archaeon
ACCTCGCTGGCGAGCTTGGACGCGGGTATCACCATGCACTCCTTCTTGTTCCTCATCTCCGCGTTCTGGAGGCTCGCGAATAGATTCGAGATCACGTTTGTGGCTGGCATCCTTCTCTACTCCTAGTCGTACTTCCTGAAGCCGAGCTTCTCTGCGACCTCCCTGAAGCACTGCCTGCAGAGGACGAGGTCGTAGGCCCTGATCACGGCTCCGTACTGGCCACACCTGCGGCAGTAGTGGGTCGACTTGCCGTAGCTCCGCTTCTTTGGATGCCTCTCCTTCATGATACGGTCACACCGAAGTTCTTCTTGAAGAAGTCCATGGCGTCATCCCTGGAGACGAAGTGCTCCTTCCCGACCCTTGAGGTCCGCCGCCTTCTCCTCGAGACCCTGTAGCCGGGCCTCTCCAGGAGGACGGACACGTTCATCCCGAGAATCCCGATGGCCGGGTCGTACTTGACTCCGGGGATCTCGATGTGCTCCTTGATTCCGAAGGAGACGGAGCCCCGCGGGTCGAACGAGGATTCCGAGAGCTTGTTGTCCCTGGCCACGAGGAGTCTCTTGATTAGCTCGGTCGTCTCCTTTCCCCTCACCGTGACGAGAGTGCCGATGGGTTCGCCCTTGTGGATGCCGAAGTCCCTTATGCTCTTCTTGGCCCTCCTCTGGGTGGGCGTCTGTCCGGTGACCTGCTCGAGGACCTTCTTGCCCCTCTCGATTGCCTCGCCAGACTTGCCGAGGCCTATGTTCACCACTACCTTGCCCACCCGGATGGAACGCATCGGATTCTCCTGGACTGCCTTGAGGCTCATGATGCTGCAACTCCCACGCTGATCACAGGCTTCGCCGTCCCCACGGGGATGACCAGCCTCGACGGAATCTCTGCCTCCCCGCCCGGCAGGGACAACTTAACCATTCGCTCCCTTGTGACAGTTCCCTGCTTCACTTCGAGTATCTTGCCGGACTGGCCAGCTCTGTCGCCAGAGAGGACGAGGCCCAGCGAGCCCTTCGCCATCTTCACCTGGTCGATCACCTTCTGGGAAGGCACCTCCAGCAGAACGGCGTCTCCGGGAGAGAGGTTGAGCTTGTCGTCCACTAGCGACCTGCCGTCGTGGAGGCCGTACTGGATGTGACCGCCCTTGGCCTTCGACTTCGACTTTATGCCGCAGAGTTTCTTGGCTGATTCGGCTCCGTCTATCTTTGAAAGGACCAGGCCCTTGGCCGACGGGACGAGCCTGAACGACACGCCCTCGGCGGCAACGCTGACGACATCGAAGAGCCCGACCGGGAAGCTGGGTGAGTGGCGTGCTCTCCCGTCGACCGCAATCTTCCCCGTCCTGCTCGCGAGCTTTACCTCCTTGGAGGTCTCGGCCATCCCAGCGAGGTCCCTTACGACCACGCCGAGAGGGTAGGACGACGAGAGCGAATGGGGTCCGGCCAGAGGCTTGAAGACGAAACGGTCGCCCTTGCGGGAGATGTCCCAAGTCCTCGGCGCAGCGATCCTCTTCAGCTTGTTGCGTCCGCCCTTCTTACCCATCTAGCCCTGCTCCTCCAGCTTGGCCTTCCTTCTCTTGTCGTCGAGGTTGAGGGCGGTCAGGACGACGTTTGACGATTCGATGGGGACGGACGCGGTGCCGCCCTTCATCTTCTCCCTAGAGACGCCCTCGACGTTGAGCCTCCCGTCCTTGCTGAAGACCTTGGTGACCTTGCCCTCCACGCCCAGGAATTCACCCCTGACGATCCTGACCGAGTCTCCGGTCTTTGGCCTCAGTGACTTCCGCCCGTACTTCTCGCGTAGCTCGTCCGAAAGCCGAGAGGCGAATTTCATCCAAGCCACCTCATACGATGATCGACGCCAAGTTGGCGATCCTGGGCCACTTCTCTGCGGCCTCGCTCGCTACTGGACCCTTGATGTCTGTCCCCTTCAGGTCGCCCTCGGGGGTGACTATGACCGCAGCGTTGTCCTCGAATACCAGTCTCTGGCCGCTGACCCTCCTGACTGGATACTTCTGCCTGATTATCACCGCGCCGAAGACCTGCTTCCGCAGCTCGGGCGGCCCTCTCTTCACCACGCAGACTATGCTGTCGCCCACCGAGGCCGCGGGGACCCTGCTCAGCCTGGTCTTCGCCTTGGTCACCTGGACCACGCGGAGGGTCTTCGCTCCGGTGTTGTCCGCGCAGGTGATGACTGCGTTGAGGGGTATGGCGCGGGTGATGTAGTTCTTGAATTCCTCGACCCCCTTTGCCGAGACCGCACGGGACTTCGTTGACACTAGGCGCCCCTCCCAGCAGCAACGACGACGAACGATATGGTCTTGGAGAGCGGCCTGCACTCACCGATGGTGACCCTGTCACCCTCCTTCACTTCGATGCAGGACGGCAGATGGGCGCTGAGCCTGCTCCTTCTCCTCTCGCCCCTGCTGTACTTGCCCACCTTGTTCAGGAACTCCATCTGAACCACCACGAAGTTCTTGCCCGCGGTCGAGACGGCCCTGCCGGAGAGCAGCTTCCCTCTCACCTTGAGGTGGCCGTGGAACGGGCACCTCTCGTCATCGCACGATTTCTTCGGTGCAGCCACCTGCAAACCAGCAGTGCTCAATCCCTTCTCCCCCTGATTCTGTCCTCCAGCCTTCCCTTGATGTCGTCCCCGATGAGGGGATCGTCCTCGCCCTCCACCTGCAGGACCGTCCCTGCCTTCTCGATTGTGATCGTCCCGTCAGCGGTCTTCAGGAGCAGCGTTCTCGCGGTCTCAAGAACGATCTCGCCCTTCCTTCCGAGCTTCGTGCCGTCCTTCGAGTCGATCACGACGGCCTTGGTGCCGACGACGCTCATTCTGCCACTCCCTTCTCCCTCATGACGGTCAGGACCCTGGCGACGTCACGCCTGACCCTTCTGACCTTGCCAACGTCCTTCTGGACGAGGCCCCGTTCCTTGTTGCCCGCAAGCTTGGAGAGCTCCGCCCGAAGGTCGAAGAGCGTCTGCCGAAGCTTGTCAGGATCCTGCTGCCTCAGTTCCCTCGGCTTGAGTCGTGCCATTCTCCTTCTTCTCCGGTTGCATGTCCGCCCTGATCTGGAAGTCGGGCGGCAGGGCCTCCTTCAGCGCAATCTTCACCTTGATGCCGTAGAGCCCGAGCTTCAGCAGCACGTCGGTCGTCGCCTCGCTCACTGTCCTCTCCGCCGTGTCTCCGCTCTTGGGTACGACGCCAGCGCGGTACTTCTCGCCGTGGGACCTGTCGCTCCTCAGCTTCCCTCGCACCGAGACTTCGACGCCCGCGGCTCCCGCGTTCATTATGTTGTTGACTGTCCACATCGCGGCCCTCCTGAACGCCGTTCCCCTGGAGACGATCTGCGCAATCCTCCCGGCCATGATTCTCGCGTTGAGCTCCGGGTTGGCGACCTCGGAGACGGCGATCTGCGGGTTCGGCAGTCCGAACCTGGTCGCCACCTTGTCGGTGAGCTCCTTGATTCCCGTCCCCCTTCTCCCGATCGCCAAGCCCGGCCTGGCGACGAACACCTTCAGCGTCGTGCCGACCGAGGA
>DASPPF010000061.1:0-3267 GCA_035625575.1 Nitrososphaerales archaeon
AGTGGCCAGTGAGCGTCGAGACTACGACCAAGGGCTTCGACGAGCTGGTGGCAGAGGCCCAGGAGTACTCGAGATGGCACAAGAACGTCGTGGTGAAGGTCGCGATGGACAAGGACGGAGTAGGGCTGAGGGTCGTGAAGAAGTTGCACGAGGAAGGGATCAGGACCAACATGACCGTCATGGTCGCGTTCAATCAGCTGTTCCTTGCGGCAAAGGCGGGGGCGACCTACGTCAGCTTGTTCTTCAATCGCGCGCGAGACGCGGGCGTGGACCCTGTCAAGACGATTCACGAAATCGTGCCCTACCTGGAAAAGCACACGAGTTCGCAACTGATTGTGGGTTCGATAAGAAAGCCAGAGGACGTGGAGGAGGCCGCCTCGGCGGGCGCTCACATCATCACGATAACCCCGAAGGTCCTCCGGCTGATGCCGTACCACCAGAAGACCGAGGAGACGATAAAGGAGTTCGACGAGGCGTGGGTCGAGTTCGTGGCCAAGAACAAGCTCACTCTCCCCGCACACCAGAAGACATCAGCGAGACCGTAAATCTGGCGTTTCGAGACCAGGCACGCGAAGAGCAGGGACACCCGAAGGATGCAAGCAGCAATACTGGCGGGCGGGCTCGGAACGAGGCTTAGGCCCTTGACCGACTTGGTGCCGAAGGGTCTGATCAGGGTGAACGGCAGACCCTTCCTTGAGCTGAAGCTGGAACAGCTGAAGGCGAACGGCATCGACGATGTCATCCTTTGCGTGGGCCACCTCGGCGAGATGATTGAGGAACACTTTGGAGACGGTTCGCGCTTCGGAATCAGGATAAGGTACTCTCGCGACGGGAAGGAGCTCCTCGGCCCCGTGGGCGCCGTGAAGCGGGCCGAGCATCTTCTGGAGGGGGAGTTTTTCGTCACCTACGGCGACAACTACCTCCGACTCGATTACGGGAAGATGATGGCCCTTCTGAAATCGTCGGGGAAGCTGGGCGTGCTCGCGGTGTATCACAACAGGGGCGCCTACGGGACGAGCGACGTCGAGGTGAGCGAGGGACGCGTGACGACTTTCCAGAAGAACCCGACGAGGAAGCTCGAGTGGATCAACTTCGGAATCTACGCGCTGAGGAAGAAGGCCCTAGACCTGGTCGCGCCCGGAAGCCCCTGCGATGAATCCGAGTTCTTCAACCTCATGATCGGCAGGCGGGAGCTCCTGTCGTACGAAGCGACCGAAAGGTTCTACGAGATAGGCAACGTGGAATCGCTGAACGAGTTCGAAACGTTCATGGCCGGAAGGGCACGACGCCCAAGCTGAACCCGTCCGACAACGCCAATGACGCTAGCAGATGAAGCGATACCATCCCTAAATACGGTTCGTAGGAGGCGTTCGACCGAGAATGAAGGCGCTGGTAACCGGAGGCGCGGGATTCATCGGCAGTCATCTCGTCGACAGGCTGCTGAAGGACGGGTACCAGGTCACCGCGATGGACAACCTCACCGAGGGCACTCTCAAGAACCTGGCTCACCTCACGAACGAGAAGAAGTTCCAGTTCGTCGAGGCTGACCTGAAGGATGCCAAGGCGATGGGGAAACTCGTGAACGGGAACGATGTAGTCTTCCACATGGCCGCCCACGCCAACATAAGGAAGAGCCTGGTAGACCACAGGGTGGACCTGGAGAACAACCTCATCGGAACCCTCAACCTTCTCGAGGGGATGGCCAGGCACGGAGTGAACGACATGGTCTTCGCATCGTCCTCTGCCGTCTACGGAGAAGCCGCGGTGACGCCCACCCCCGAAGACTACACGCCCGTGCAGACGTCCCTCTACGGGGCGTCCAAACTGGCGTGCGAGGCGTACGCCCAGAGCTTCACGAAGTTCACGCCAATCAGGTTCTGGGCCTACAGGTTCGCAAACGTGGTCGGCGAGCGCTGCAGGAGAGGAGTGGTGTGGGATTTCGTCCACAAGCTGAAGCGGAACCCGGGAGAGTTGGAGATCCTGGGAGACGGAAGGCAGAGCAAGGAGTACCTTTACGTGGAGGACTGCGTCGACGGAATGATGACGGGCTACGCGAAGGGTTCGGGCCCGGTCAATGCCTTCAACCTCGGTCACCCGAGGCAGACGAGCGTCGACGAGGTGGCGGACATGGTGATAGGGGAAATGGGCCTCTCGGATGTCAAAAGGAGCTACACAGGAGGTGCCGGCGGCTGGATCGGAGACAACCCTGTGGTCTTGCTCTCGCTCAAGAAGATGGAGGCGCTGGGTTGGAGGCCAAAGACGCCTTCGGAACTGGCGATCAAGAAGACGATACGATGGACGCTGGCGAATGCGTAGGCCGAGAATGAAGACCGTCGTAACGGGGGCCGCCGGTTTCATCGGGGCGAATCTCGTCAGAGCTCTCCTGAAGCAGGGAAGAGAAGTGAGAGGAGTGGACAGCCTGTCGAGGGGGTCGGACAAGAACCTCGACGGCCTGGAAATGGAAGTAATCCATGCCGACCTGAGGGAGTATCGAGAGGCCCTCAGGGCGGTGGAGGGTGCAGACGTCGTCTTCCACTTGGCAGCGAAGGTGGGGAGCATCGACTACCTTCACGGGAACGAGCTGGTGGAGCTGGACGCCCTCCAATCGAACGTGGCGATGGACACCAACGTCCTCAGGGCTTGCGTCGAGCACCGAGTGCCGAAGGTCGTCTACGCATCTAGCGTCTCGGTCTATCCGATTCAGAAGCAAGAGAAGCTGGGCGCCAGGTTCGGGGAGGGCGACCTACGCCCCATCAGTCCAGAGGGCGGCTACGGCTGGGCCAAGCTCCTGGGCGAGACGCAGCTGGGGATGATGTCCGAGTGCGAGTCGGCCATACCAAGGATATTCAACGCCTACGGACCCTACAGCGAGTATGGGAAGACCGCCCAGGTGGTACCCGCCCTGGTCCGAAAGGCGATCAGATACCCAAGGGAGGAGTTCGTTGTCTGGGGAGACGGTATGCAGACAAGGAACCTCATGTACGTCGACGACTGCATCGAGGCCATGCTGCTGATGGAGAGACACGCCTCGTACCCGCCGCTGATACTGAACATCGGGAATCCACGGACGGTCACAATCAGGAGGCTCGCGGAGATCGTCGTGAAGACCAGCAAGAAAGACATTCGAGCGCGATACGACCCCTCGAAGCCGATGGGGCCGAGAAGCCGCATCCCAGAGGTCAGTAAAGCGCGGAAGATGATCGGATGGTCGCCGAGCACTTCGCTCGAGGAAGGGATAGAGAAGACCTACCGCTGGATGGAGAACCT
>DASPPF010000062.1:0-4855 GCA_035625575.1 Nitrososphaerales archaeon
GAGAAGTACAAGGAGCCACCCGCGCCATCGACGCGCCCGCCGAGAGAATGGAGGGGCCGAGGACAGGTAAGGCCGGAGCGGAGGCAGAAGCGCGGCGGGTTCGACAGGAAGAAGAAGTTCCAGAGAAGATGACGAGGCTGAGGGCCGAGGAACGGGGAGGGAAGGCAGTCCTCATGACGAAGAACCTGGTTCCAGGGAACAGAACCTACGGGGAAGAAGTCATGATCAAGGACGGTTCGGAGTTCAGGGTCTGGGACCCCTTCAGGAGCAAGCTGGCGGCCGCCATACTGAAGGGGCTGCCTCAGGACGTCGTCAAGGAGGGGGAGAAGGTCCTCTACCTCGGCACGTCGACTGGAACGACGCCGTCGCACGTCTCGGACCTGGTCGGGCCGGAGGGGCTCGTGATAGGGGTCGAGCTGGCGCCCCGGGTCGCTCGCGAGTTCGTGGAGAACGTGGCCCGCAAAAGGAGCAACGTGGTACCTTTCGTGGCCGACGCGAGGGACCCGTCGAAGTACAGCCTCACGAAGGTCGACACGGTCTACTGCGACATCGCTCAGCAGGACCAGACCGAGATAGCCGTCGCCAACTGCAGGCGGCTCCTGAAGGAAGGAGGCAAGCTCCTCCTCGTCGTGAAGGCGAGAAGCATCGACGTCCTAAAGGACCCCAAGGTGGTGTTCAGAGAGGAGACGAGCAAGTTGGAAGCGGCCGGGTTCAAGGTAGTCTCCGTGATCGAGCTCAGCCCCTTCGACAAGGACCACGCGTTGATACTCGCGACCGGCAGTCGCTAGAGGGGAGCCAGTAGCGTCTGCTGGAGGTTGCCCAGCGTCTTCCAGCTCCTGCGGACTTCGTCGGGCAAGGGTTCTCCCTTCCTCATCTTCTCTAGGAAGAAGTTCTTGGTGACAGGATCGGAAGGATAGCCCGAGCCGAAATCGCCCAGTTTTCGCTTCAGCTTCTCGATTGCCCTGTCCCTCTCCACCTTTGCAATTATGGAAGCAGCCGAAACCACGGTGTAGTCCCTGTCGGCCTTGTGGGCTGCGAAGACCCTCGTCTTTCGCTTCATGTTCTCCACGATGACGTCCCTGAAGCGCTTCGGGCTTGAGTCCGAGGCATCTGCTATCACCTCGCTCGCGCCCAGCTCGTCTGCAACCTTCGCGAAGTAGAGAGCCTCCAAGTAGTTGAGCTTCCTGTACTTCCTCCCCTTTGTCACGACCTCGTCGATCTCCCTGGGTTGTATCATGAGCGAGGCCACCCTGCTGCTCGCAAGCAGTATCTCCTCGTAGAGGGCTTCCCTCCGCTTCGGTGTCAGCGTCTTCGAGTCTCTGACCCCCAGCCGCTTTAGGCGATGCGCCGACTTCGCGTCTATGGACGCTCCTGCGACGACCAACGGGCCAATGACCGGACCACGGCCGGCTTCGTCAATGCCGCCGAGGAGCTTGGCCAACGCGCCGCTCGAACGTAATTTGCTTAACTAGATTTCGGGAGCTTCATCGTGGCAAGGATTTCTGCTGCGACCTGGTCCGTCGCTTCGTCTCTGTTGTTGGTGTCGAGCTCCACCAGCTCCTTCGCCTTCGACCGAAGCTCGGCCAGAAGGTCGTCATCCAGCCTCTCGTGGACCACCGCGAGGATGGGCTTCCCGGAGTCGATGCACTTTCGCACGGCGCGGCGGAAGTCGGGGCTCACGAGCTCCATGGGTCCTACCTCGTCTATCACTATGAGCTCCGACACGTCAGCTGCGTCGGAGAGGCCCTTGGCGCCGACGGAGGCGAGGTCCGAAAGGTTGACCCTGTACTTACCCACTCGCGGTCCGAGCCTCCCAGACGTGGAGGCCAGCTCACCGGTGGTTCCGTTTGTCAGGTCCTTGACCTCGAAACCGACCCGCACGCCGCCGAGTCTTTTCTCGCCGGTGGTGCAGCCTCCAACGATGATTCCTCTGCTCTTTAGCCGCAGGATCACGCTAGAGACCAGAGTTGACTTGCCGACGCCGGGCGGACCCGTTACCAGCCAGATGTCGCTCACGATGTCCACTTCCGTACATGCTCCATGGGATAAGCGGGCAGGGGGCAGGTCCAACTGCCCAAAACGCTTTACTAGTCTACGTAGCTTGTGGTCTTCGAGGAAGGTAATGTCCCGCCAATATCTGAAGACGGCAGGGCAGGAATCGCACGACTCCTAGCGAAAGCACTCAACAGAAACCAGCGACTCATCCTCAACGAACTCGCCGAATCTGATGGCAAGTCCCTGACAGCCCACCTCCACTCGATATCCACGACCCATGGTGTGCCGATATCGACCCTGAAACTCAACGCGAAGATTCTCACTGAGCTCCAGCTGATCAAGAGGGAGGACCGCAAGGCTTCCCTCTCCGCATCAGGCAATGATGCGATCAATCTCCTGCGCGAACTGGATGAGCGGACAGGCCAGCTTCAGGAGGTGAGTTGAGTGAGTCTTCATGAGAGGATGAAGCAAATCGTCATTGAACATCCAGCGATACACAACGACTTCCTAACCAGGTTCTCGAAGGGCCAGGTGAGCGAGGAGGAGTTCGAGCGCTTCGCCACAGAGTTCTTTCACTTCTCCCGCACCTTTCCCGCCATCCTAGCGAACCTCCTTGTGAACACTCCCGACGAGCGCGAGGCTTTCGAGTTGACCAAGGTCCTGGCTTCGGAGCTGGGCGACGGCGACCCGAACCTTCGCCACGAGTTGCTCTTCAGAAGGTTCCTGAGGTCCATCGGCATCGATCCGCAGCGCGTGATAGCGAAGCCGATGGTGCCCACGACGAAGGCCTACCTCGACGGCCTCTGGAAGCTGTACGGCGGCCGCGACCACGCGAAAGCGCTCGGCGCCTCGTTCGGCTTGGAGAACATGGCGATCCCGATGTGGGACCAGCTGCTCCCAGGCCTTGACAGCGTCAAGAAGAGGAGGCTGGCAGGAATGGACATCGAGTACTTCACGTTCCATCGGGAACTAGAGAGTAAGCACGAGGACGCGATGGAGGAGGTCTCCAACATCGTCGGAAACGACAGGTCGGCGGAGAAGTCCTTCGAGAGCGGAATCGTTGAGGCGCTGGACCTGCTACACGGGTTCTGGATGGGTCTGGGAGAGAACTAATCTCTCCCCTCCCCTTTTTCTTCTAATCCTTTAATCTCCAAACGAAAGGGCACTGCTCGCTTGAGGACGACGACGATCGTGGAGGGCGCCACGAAGCTCGTGGTGCCGAGGGTCAGCCTCGAGAGGCGGGAACCGCCTACCACGCCTGCTTTCTTCAATCCTGCAGCTTCGACCAACCGGGACATCTCGGTCGCGCTCACGGAGGTCGCCCCTGGTAAGACATTCTGTGATTCACTCGCCGGCGTGGGGTCGAGGGGTGTCAGGATCGCGAGAGAGGTCACGAGAAGGATGGAGGTGTCGCTGGTGGACTTCAATGCGGTGTCCCTGGAGCTGGCGGAGAAGTCCGCGCTTCTAAACGGCGTCAGCCGGGAGTGCAAAATCGTAAGAGGAGAGGCGAACTCCTTTCTCTACTCAAGGTTCAGGAGGACCGAGAAGTTCGACTTCGTTGACATAGACCCCTTTGGCACACCGGCGCCCTACGTTCAGGCTGGCCTCAATGCCGTTTCCGACGGCGGACTGCTTTCCTTCACCGCGACCGATACGGCCGTGCTCTGCGGAGTCTACCCCCGCGTCTCGCTCCGCAGGTACGGGGCAGCCACCGTCAACAACTCGTTCCACCACGAAACTGCGGTCAGGGTCCTGCTGGGCTGGTGTCAGCGAGTTGCGGGAGCGATGGACATGGCAGTCTCTCCGGTGGCAGCCCACGTGACAAAGCATTACGTCAGAGCCTACGTCAGTGCCCAAGTCGGCGCGACGAAAGCTGACGCCGCCATGAGGTCACAGGGCTACATCATGGAGTGTGCCGGCTGCGGCCACCTGTGGTCCGACGCGGAACCGACAGACCTCTGCGCAATCTGTGGGAAGAGGACGAAGTTTGCCGGTCCGCTCTGGCTCGGGAAGCTCGTGGACGAAACGCTGGTCAAGCGCGCCGCAGAGGTTGCCGAGGGGCGCGGGCTCTCTGCTGCCGCCAAGACACTTGGTTCTCTTCTGGGAGTCGATTCTTTTCCCCCGTACAGCTTCAGCCTCGAGAGGGTCTGCTCGTCGCTCAAGGTTGCCAGCGTCTCGCCAGAGAGGGTGGCGCAGGCTCTCGAATCAAACGGCTTCCGCTGCATGAGTCAGCCTTTCGAGAAGACGGGCCTGAAGTCGGACTGCACCATGCGCGACATGGTGGCCGCGGTGAGAGCGGCCATTCCCTAGGAGCCTTCGCGCAGGGTCGCGGCAGGGCCCCTCCATCCCTCGCAGTAGTAGTACAACTCGGAGCTCTGACTCCTGCTCGCCTTGGGTTTGACCACCCTGACCTCCCTGAATCCGCCCTTCATCTCGTTCCTTGCCTCCTGCGACCTCTCACCCTCGAAGAGCTTGAAGAAGCCGTGCCCTCCCTTCTTCAGCAGCTCGTCGCAGAGGGAGAGAGCCCGCATGGTGAGGTCGACCTGACGGATGTGGTCGAGCTCCCACACGCCGGAGACGGTCGGCGAGAGGTCCGAGAGCACCACGTCGGCCTTCCCCCCGAGCGCAGCAGCCACCTTGATGGCCACGCTCGGGTCATTGACGTCCAGGGCAAGTGCCTTCACGTTCCTCTCCTTGAGATGAATGGGATGAATGTCGACTCCGACCACAATCCCTTCAGGCCCGACGAGCTCGGAGCAGACCTGCAACCAGCCCCCTGGGGCGGCGCCGAAGTCGGCAACCCTGTCTGCCTCGTGGATGAAGCCGTACTTCTCGTCTGCCTCTATCAGCTTGAAGGCGG
>DASPPF010000063.1:0-8033 GCA_035625575.1 Nitrososphaerales archaeon
GAAGGACTACTTCAGGGCCGGAGAGGAACTGCGTCGGACCATCGAGAAGAAGACCAGGAATGCCGCGAAGGCACAAGTGAAACTCGCTGGCATCGCGGAAGAGCAGAAAGAGATTGAACTCAAGATTGCGTCGTCGGAGTACACCCTCGGCGCGAACAAGAAAGACCTCGAGTCGAAGAAGACGGGGCTCGACGAGTACACGGCGATGCTGGCGAACTTCGAGGCGAAGACGAAGGAGCTGATGGAGCTTCACGAGGGCTCGACGAAGCAACTGGGCTCGATGGATGAAGACCTCGCGAGCAGGGAGGAGAGGAAGGAACGGCTCATCGACTCGATTGAAGCAGCGTCGCGAATCCTGGAGAAGGCAGCCGTCGAGGTCGCGAAGGAGGAGGCGTTCAGGAAGATATCCGACAGCCTCGCGGGAGACAGGAAGGACCAGCTCAAGCTCCAGGAGGTCTGCACGACCGGCGGAGTACCCGGCTACGTCGGCAGACTCGGTCAGCTGATCAAGTTCCCCCAGAGCCACACGAAGGCGGTCAACGCCATAATGGGAAGGTGGCTCGACGCTTTCGTCGTTGAAGACCTCAGGTCAATGACTCACCTGATCAAGGCCGCAAAGTCGCTGAAGGCGAAGTCGTACTCCGTCATCCCGCTCAGCGAGGTCGAGGGGAGCGCGTGCGTGTCTGTGGATGCGTCCGCTGGAATCATCGGTCCGCTCGCCGCTTCGTTGAAGTGCGACAGAGAGTTCCAGGGGCTCGCCAACTTCTTGGCAGGCGACACCGTCTTGGTCGAGAACGAGGCGGTGGGTTACATGGTGGCCTCGGAGGGCGCCAGGGCGGTCACCTTCGAGGGAGACGTCTTCGAGCAGGGAGGAAGGGCGTTCATCTTCGGGCACAGGGAGACCCTGATCAACCTCATGGAGGGGCTGGAGAACATCGAGGGAGTCAGCGAGATCGAGGACGCCGTGGGCGCGCTGAAGTCCGCCATATCTCGAAGGCGCACGGAGCTCCAGACCCTCGAGACCGAGTCTAGGTCAATGGCGAAGGAGAGGCTCAGGAAGGTCATCGACGTCACTTCGCTGAAGGCGGAGTCCACTTCCTACGGCGCAATGGCTACGAGGTACCGCGGAATCCACAGGAACCTCAGGACCCAGTACGAGAAGAGGATGAAGGAAGTGGAGAGGGACGAGGAGAAATTGAAGGTCTACGCGGGGAAGAAGGAAGCGCTCGCCAAGGGCGCGAGCGCGCTGCAGGCGATGATCGAGGAGGTGCACTCGCTCGGCCTGGAACCAATGCTCGCAGAGATAGACACGGAGAAGCAGTCCCTGTCCACGGAGATAGACGAGCTCAGGAACCGCGTTTCGGAGGCCAGCATGAAGCTGTCGGTCGAGAAGGCCAGGCTGGAGACCGAGCTTCAGCCCAGGCTCACGGTGAACGAGCAGGACTTGGAGGCGGCGCAGGAGGACCTCGAGCGCAACGGGCAGTGGGCAAGAGAAGCACCCAAGAAGATCAAGGAGCTGGAGGAGGACAGGAACGGCCTCGAGTCCCAGTACAACAAGCTGATGGAGTCGTCCAAGAACAGCCAGCCGGTGCTGGACGACTTCGACGCCAAGATCAGAAGGCTCAGGGAAGAGAGGGAAGCGATCTCGCGCTCGGTCAACGAAAGACAGAAGGAGCTTTTCGCAGTCACTTCACAGGTCGAGTCGACCCAGGAGAAGCTCGAGGAGGCGACGGGGAGCCTCAGGATGCTCGGCTACACCGAAGGGCCCGAGGTGTTCGAGGAGGCCGACAAGCTGCTCGCCCAGCTCAAGGCGGAGTACTACGAGGTTTCTTCGGCGGTGAACAAGGCAGCGGACAGGCAGTACTCCGACATGTACCTCGGTTACAAGAACCTCTCCGCTAGGAACAACGAGTTGGAGAAGGAGAAGCTCTCCATAATCCAGTTCATCGAGAGCGTAGATGCCGAGAAGAAGAAGGTCTTCATGGCCGCCTTCGACAAGATAAGCTCCGAGTTCAAGACGATCTTCCAGAGGCTCACGGGCGGAGAGGCGTGGTTGGAGCTGGAGAATCCCGACGACATCTTCAGCGGCGGCCTGAGACTGATGGCGAGGTTCGGGACGAAGCCCCCGTGGGAATCGCTCTCGCTCAGCGGAGGCGAGAAGGCCGTCTCTGGCGTGTCCCTGATACTCGCCATGCAGGGAATCCAGCCCCAGCCGTTCTACCTGTTCGACGAGGTCGACTCTCCTCTCGACGCTGTCAACTCGGAGAACCTCGCGGGATACCTGAGGGAGAGGTCGGTGACAGCCCAGATAGTCGCCATGTCCCTGAGGGACGTCTTCGTGGCGCACAGCACCATGACCTACGGCGTCTACTCCGCCGGCGGAATCTCGAGGATAGTCCACTACAAACCTGCGGAGGTGCAAGCGAAGGTTGGTTGACAGGTCTCCGTTCTCGAGGCCACCGCTGAACGTACTCGTCGACCCCTCGCTGGTCAGCAGGAAGAGCCCCTGGACGGTCAACCTCACGGAGCTCCTCGAACTCTTCCTTCAGGCCATCTCGAAGTCGGAGCTCATCGACCTGAGGGCCGCGGGCACCGCCATACTCTCCTCCGCCGAGATCTACAGGATGAAGGTGGAGACACTCTTCCTGTTCGAGAGGCTGAGGGCGCAACGAAAGCTGGCCGACATCTCGGAGCCGCCAGCCATGATTATCATGCCCTTCAGGTACGAAGTCTACTCCACAAACATCGACGAGCTCTTCGAGGAGCTGACCTACATCCTCCAGCAGGTCGTCCTGGACCGCGACAAGCTGAAGGAGCAGAATCTGCTTCCGATGGAGGACCTAACGCCTCCGAACATCGAGAGCTACGTCGTTTCGCTCGAATCGCTGCGCGCGGAGTTCAGGAAGATCCTGGTTGAGAGGCTGAAGGACACCGGAAGGGTCATGCTCAGCGAGCTCATCAGAGGTCTGAAGCCTATCGACGCGGCGCGCATCTTCATCCTCCTCCTCTTCGCCGCGCACAACGGCGAGGTCGTGATCGAACAGGAGGAGGGCGATGCGGACATGCTCGTCGTCTCGGTGGGTCAAGTTGAGTGAAGTCCAGCAGAGCCAACCGCTCCCAGAAACGCAGGAAGTTTCCGAGGCCCAAGAGGTTCAGGAGGAGAAGCAGTCCAAGGACATGGTCGCCAAGGTCGAGGCTGCGCTCTACTCTTCCGGACGGCCCCTCGATGCGGACCAGCTGGCGAAGGCCGCGGGAACGGTCTCCGCAAGGAAGGCAGTGATGATCGCCCGAGAGATAGCAAAGACGGTCAACTCTTCGATGCGCTCGCTAGAGGTGGTCGAGTACCCCGGCCCGCGTTTCGCCATGCAGCTCAAGGCCGACTATACTCAGGTTGCCCGGAAGTTCGCGACGAGGCCCTTGCTCTCCAAGGCGGCTCTCAGGACGCTTTCGTTCATCGCATACTTCCAGCCCATCACGTCAAGCGAGCTGGTCCAGAAGAGGTCCTCTTCCGTCTACGAGCATCTGCACGAGCTTCAGGACGTCGGTTTCCTCGTCTGGGAGAGGCAAGGACGGAGCCGGGCTTTCCGGACCACGCCGAGGTTCGCCGACTACTTCGGTCTGAGCACCGACGTGGTGGCTATGAAGAAGCAGCTCGAATCGCGGAAACTCACTCTGCGCTAGTCGAACGCGCGGCCTGCATCTCACAATGATCCACACGGGGATACGAGTCAAGAAATATATTCGGCAACTAGGGTCTTCAGTCAGGTTGTCTTCTGGCGGTTTGAGCGGTCCCCGATCCTCGGCACTGTTGGCAGTCCTCGTCGTAGCCCTGGTCTCCGCCGGGGTTCTTGCGGGGGGCTACCTCGGTAGTTCCTATCTTCCTCGCACCACCACCAGGTCCCAGACCTTCACCTCGACGTCGACAACAACCACATCCCAGACCCTTACGTCGACATCCACCGTGACCTCATTTCAGACGCTCACTTCGACGTCCACGTTCACCACATCCCAGTCCTTCACATCGACGTCCACCGCCTACCTGACGGCGACGACGACCGCGTACCAGACCGAGACCACGAGCTTGACTCGGGTAACCACGGTGACAGCGAGTTCGGTCGCTGCATCCAGCTACATCTCGCTCGGGTATCAGGGCGGCCCCGTGACTCAGTCTTGCCTCGCATCGGCGGCTTTTGCTACCGCAGTGTCCTGCTCGCTCGTGTCACCCGTGACTAGGGGGCATCTGCTGGTCGCCGAACTTTCTGACGTGTCGGGCAACGTGACAGACGCGTTGGGGAGTGCCTTCAGGTTGGTTGCCATCGTAACGCAGCCGTCCAGCACCTACTCCATCCAGCTCTTCGTCGCATCGGCGAAGTCCTCGGGCGTGGACACCTTCACCGCTTCGGGCTACGGCAACTACCCCAACATGGTCGTTCACGAACTCAACCTTAGCTCGTTCCTGACGTCCTCAACGCTGAGTGGCGGTACCGCTTCACCCTCGGTTGCTCCCTACTCCGCTCCGCTGGGTTCGTTCGTACTCGCCGTCGTCCTCGCGGCGAACAAAGGGGAGTGGGTGGCCCCAGGGTCCGGGCAGACCTTCATGGGTCAGTATCCAGGGGTCATCGCAGACGAGTACTCCATATCCTCCAGCGCACAGGCGATATCTCCCTTCCTGCTATCCGCCCCGGTCAACTGGGCAGAGATCTCGGCTGCCTTCGCGTGATACGCCTGTGGAGACCAATCCGCTGCCCGGCGCGACACTCCGGGTTTCGCCAGCACAAACCTTAACATCGAGCCGCGAGGGGCGCAGAAGAAAGGTGCTTCACGACTGACCAGGTCCCTAGAGAACTTGAAGAAGAGCAAGGCGACCGGCGGCATGGCCCACCCTAGCAGGGGAAGGAGGGCGTACGAGAGGGACGGCTACGCGCTGGAGCCGGTGGTCGGCGCCACGGCGCGCAGGACGTTCCGCACGAGGGGCGGAACCCCCAGGACGGGCGTGGTCACCGCCGACACGGCGAACGTAGCAGGAGCGTCCGGCAAGGTCACCAAGGTCAAGATACTGAGCGTGAAGCACAGCCCGGCCAAGAGGGACTACGAGAGGCGCGGCGTGATCACGAAGGGCGCAATCATCGAGACGGAGGCAGGGGAGGCAAGGGTGACCTCAAGGCCGACCGACGACGGCGTGGTCAACGCGGTCCTGACGAAGCGATAATGAAAGACTACGACAGGTACGTCGTCTGGCTCGAGTACTTCAACTCCGAACTGAAGAGGAACCAAGGGAGGCGCGTGCCCCTGAGTTTCGCGACCAAGGCCCCGAGGCTCGAGGAGCTGACCGAGGCTTGCAGACGACTGAACCTGCAGCCGAGCGCCCAGCCCGCAGCCTTCCCCAGAAGCGGCCGGCCAGACTCAGGGTACGTGTCGGTCAATAAAGTCAAGCCAAAGCAGGCGCTTGTTGCCAAGATAGCGAAGGAGCTCACGGTGGTGCGAGGGCGTGCCGCCGCGAAGCAGCCCTCGCAACAGCAGCCGCAGAGAAAGAAGTGACCTCTGGCCCCGCCAGGTCTGTCGGCGACTGGCGTGCCCATCGAGCTCGCGTGCGAGTGGGGACGAACGAGCCTGCCACCCCCGTCGACACTTGATAGCGATGACCATCGCCCAAGCCTTCGGAGGGTCTGGCCTGAGAACGTTTAAAGGTCGGAGATTCGGCTTCGCATTCTCTTGCTGCAAGTGGGCACTATTCTTCATAGGGCCAAGAGTGGACGACTGATCATTCGACTGTCGAGAGAACTAAGGACCGGCGCGATGGTCATCGACGGCGAGGGGAAGAAGCTCGGGAAGGTGGTCGAGCTGATTGGGCCGGTCAGGGCGCCCTATGCCTCGGTGTCTCTGTCAACGAGTAGATTCGGAAAAGCGGGAGAACCTGCATTCGTGGAGGGATGACCTGCTGAGCCTCTGGAACACAAAGAGTGACGACATCTTCAGGACGTCGTGTCCGGTCTGCGGAAACAAGCTGATCGGGGACATGGACAAGGGAGAGCAGGTCTGCCCGGCCTGCGGCTACGTCAGCAGCGCTCCGGCCGACGAAGGTCCGGAGTGGAAAGCCATGGACCTTGAGGAGAAGAACAGGAGGGTCCGAGTGGGGTCGCCGACCACTCTCGCTCTCCACGACCAGGGCCTCTCCACGGACATCGCGCGCACCAACCGCGACTCCCACGGCAAGTACCTCGACCCCGCCATGCGGGCTACGGTGGAGAAGATGAGGAAGTGGCAGAGCAGGACCCGCACAGTTAACAGCGAGGAGAGGAGCCTCTCGAACGTCCTCCAGAGGATAAGCGAGCTCTGCGCCGCCCTGAAGCTCCCGCAGAACGTGGCCGAGACTGCGGCCCAGATCTACAGGACGTCAGCCAGGATGAAGGTGGCCAAGAGCAAGTCCATCCTGGGCATGACCGCGGCAACCGTCTATCTCGCCTGCAGGAAGTGCGGGGTCTCGAGGACCCTGAAGGAGGTCGCAAGGGCGGCCAACATGGAGAAGGGCTCGGTCGCGCGCTACTTCAGGCTGGTCCTAAAGGAGGTAGAGAAGGACTACGTGCCGCCTCCGTCCGTGGAGAAGTACATCTCGAAGCTAGTCAACATGGCGAAGATTGACCCCAGGGTGGAGCGCCTCGCCCTAACCCTCTCAAGACAGACCAGCGATTCGAAAATCTCGAGCGGGAAGGCACCGGCTGGGCTCGCGGCGGCCTACGTCTACATCTCGTCTGTGATGGTGGGCGAGCACCTTCCCCAGAGGGAGGTCGCCGAGTTCGCCGAGGTCACGGAGGTCACTGTACGCAACAGGTGCAGGGAGATTCTCGACAACTACGTAATACGCCAGGAGTTTGGTTAGCGATGGCGAAGGAGAAGCCGAAGGCCAAGTCCGCGCCCACGAAGAAGGCGCCGAAGGAGAAGCCCAAGTCCGTCAAGAAGGAGGCAAAGAAGCCGAAGGCCGCGCCCCAGCCGGTCGAAAGGACGGAGGAGGAGCTGGTCGACCTGACGTCGCGGGTGTACAAGCTCGTGGTCGAGAGAGGAAAGGACGGCGTCCTTCAGAGCGAAATCTGGAAGGAGCTGGGGCTGACTAGCAGGGACGGGTCGAGACTCGCGATAAGACTGGAAAGGCGGGGACTCATCGGGAGAGTGAAGGTCCTCGAGGAGGGACGCTGGACCTACAAGCTCACCCCGCTCAGGTTCCCCACCGACATGGCTTCGATAGAGAAGGCGCCGTGCGTCGTTTGCCAGTACGAGCCGAAGTGCTCGGTAGACGGCGAGATCAGTCCCTACGTCTGTCCCTGGATTGGCCCCTGGGCCATCGACGAGATGAAGCGCGCAGGCGAGCCGTCCTTCGAAGAAAAGGCGATTCACGCTCCTTAGGTCATCGGGATGCGAAGCAGCCGACGATTTGACGCGGTCATCAAGCAGGCGAAGCTCGCGAGGGGCAGAGCCTACTCACCGTACTCGCGCGTCAAGATAGGCGCTGCGGTACTCACGTCTGGTGGGAAGATGTACACCGGCACCAACATCGAGAACGCCTCCTACGGCCTCTCCTGTTGCGCAGAGAGGACCGCCATCTTCAAGGCTGTCTCCGAAGGGCACAGGGACATAGTGGCGATAGCAGTTGTCGGGAAGTCGGAGGACTTCACAAAGCCATGCGGCGCGTGCCGCCAGGTCATGGTTGAGTTCAATCCCAGGATGAAAGTCCTTCGCAGGGGCCTTGACGGCTTTTCAGCGGACACGAACGCGTCCGAGCTCCTGCCGGAGCAGTTCAACCCATCAGAGCTATCGAAGGAATGAGGCTCCAAGAGGCGCGAAAGGACCTCTACAGGAGGCTGGCCAAGGAGCAGGGTTACAAGAGCCGGGCCGCCTTCAAGCTGATAGAGGCAGACGAGAAGTACGGCTTCATCCACGAGGGAGACAGGGTTGCCGACTTCGGCGCCACCCCAGGGGGCTGGTTGCAGGTCTGTTCCGAGCTCGTCGGGCCTGAAGGGATTGTGGTCGGAGTCGACATT
>DASPPF010000064.1:0-5424 GCA_035625575.1 Nitrososphaerales archaeon
GGTTCACCAAGGGCCTCCTGGCCATGCCGTTCGTGGAGAGGGCCAACACCCACGTCGTCCTGACAACGGTGCGGGAGGACTTTCGCCTCCCGACCGTGCCGCATGACAGCTAAATACGCAGCTCAGGAGACTCATTGGAGCGCTTGGTCAAGATCAGGGTGAAACTGGGAGCGGCCGAGGCCGAGGTCGAGGCAGACCCGGAGCACCTGCGCGAGGCCATCAACCTGATACCGGAGCTCGTTTCCAGGATGCCCGGCGCGAGCGCCGAGAGCATGGAACTCGCACGCGAGCCCGAAGAGCCGCCCCGTCAGCAGGAGTCGGGACCGACGCAGTTGCCCACCGTCTCAGTCGACAAGAACGATTCCCTGTCCGACATAATCGGGAAGTTCTTCTCCGACCCCTGGGGGAGGGAGAGGAGAAAGCTCTCAGATGTGAGGGAGGCCCTCCAGTCCTATGGCCTGAACTACCCGAAGCAGTCCGTCGCGGTCGCGCTCCTCAGGCTCGCGAAGACGACCAAGATCAGGCGCTTCAAGGCCGAGGACGGCGAGTACGTCTACACCGTAAGCTCTGTGACTGTCCCTACTCCCGCAGGATGAGTTAACCTGCTGCCAGCAGCCTCCTCCAGCCCTGCAGGCCCCTCGGAGAGGAGGTCGGGGAGAGAGGAACGAAACTGGGATGGCTCTGAGTGAGTAGCTCTCTAAGGTCGGGCCTGGGCGCGATTCTCATCCTTCTGTTGTTGGCAGGAAGAGGAGGCTGGCCCTCTTCCGCCGCCCCTTACGAGCGCTCAGCCGCGGCCGCCGCTCCGCCCCCATTCACAGTCCAGCAGTACAACACCACCATACCGTCTGAGTACCAAAGCAACTACACAACCCTGGAGAACGCCCTCAACAACTTCAATTCCACCCTCGGAACGATTCCGGCTCACCCAAACAGCTTCACCTACTCTGCTTCCCTGGTGACAGCAGACGGGAACCAAGGACCGAAGGTTCTCACCGCGGACAACCAGAACACAGTCGACGTCAACTTGGATGCCTTTCAGGCAATGGGGCTGAAGGAGGTTGAGATTTCCATCCCCTACCCACTTCTCGACCCCACCTTCCCAAACAGCTCACAGTACCTCAGCTACTACACTCAACTCGTCCAGAACGCTCACGCGCGTGGGATGAAGGTTCTGGTGGAATCCCACGTCGTCTTCGCGGGCACTGAGTTCTCGCCTATCAACTACAGCTTCGCGAATCTGCCGTACTCGCAGTTCGTCGTCAAGGCCATCGCGCAGAACCAGCTCATCATTGACAAGGTCAGGCCAGACTACCTCGACATAGGCACGGAGGCGGACACGGAGGCGGCGCTGACCGGCTACCGCCAGCTGAACACGCCCTCTGGGTGGGACAGCTTCATCGAGCAGCAGCTCTCCTCGCTCAACAAGACGGGCAGCCCCACCAAGATCTGCGCGGGCGCCGGCACCTGGAACGGCGTGCAGTTCATGCAGGGCTTTGCCGATGACCCAAGGCTGGACTTCCTGACCACCCACGTCTATCCGCTCTACGGAGACAATCTTCAGACGCTGATTCAGATGGCTCAGTTGGCGCAGCAGAACGGCAAGCGGCTTGTGATAAGCGAGTTCTGGAGCGAGACCGTGACCGTCCCCTCCCCGCCGCCGGGTACGGGAGTGGGAGGCGCGTTCGCCGACCACCAAGAGGTCTGGGGTTTCTCGTCGGCGATAGACGTGCCGGCGCTCGAGCTGATGGTCAAGTTCGCTTCGATCTATCCCGTCGAACTCTTCAGCCCGTTCTCCGAGCAGTACTTCTTCGCCTACCTGAACTACACGCCCCAGCTCGACTCCGAGGACTACTCTACGCTCAAGTCGCAGGTCGATGGCGTGTGGTCGCAGAACATGCGCTCGGACGTCCTCACCCCGACCGGAGCTGAATACGCGACACTGGCGAGTTCCAGCTCCACGACAACGACCACGTCCTCCTCCACGACCTCCACAACGACCACGTCATCGCCAACGACCACATCCACTTCGCGTTCGACGACGAGCACCGCTTCATCCACTTCCTCCACGACCTCTCCCACCACTGCAACCACCTCGCATTCAACGACTTCTCCTTCCACAACAACCACCTCCTCCGTCTCCACGACGACAACCTCCTCGTCTTCCACGACCAGTTCGTCAGTGACCTCGTCGTCTTCCACCACTTCATCAACGACGTCCAATTCGTCAACCGCCTCTTCCACGGTTGCTTCGACCACGTCCCCGTCTTCTACGACCACCTCAACGACCTCTCTCACCTCCTCTTCTACGACCACTGCGCCCCCTCCTCCGACGACGACTACGTCAACAACGGCGACCTCCACGTCGACGACGTTCTCTACCTCCTCCAGCTTGACCAGCGCTACGCCCACAATCTCCAGCAGCACTCGAACGAGCACTCTCACGCCAACGAGCACTGCGTCATCGACGACCTCCGTCAATGCGACTTCCGAGTCTTCCACGGCGACCACCACAACAGCACATCCGGTTCCAGAATTCTCGACGAATCTTCTCGGAGTGTTTTCTCTCGCATTCGCCGTTCCTGTACTCTATGTTCTAGTCAGGACGCGAAGAGCACGGGACGGCTCTTCCGCACCAATCCACCGCCAAGGCGGTGGATGACCCATATGAGGGCGCAGGCGAACGTCCACTCCTCTGCCCGCCCCAGCGTGGGGAGTCCGATGGGACCAGTCCCACTGGGTGCGCCAAGCCATGGCAGCCTTCAAAGTTTTAATCTGCCACGCATTCCAGCCGACTGAGGAATCCTAGAGGATGTCTTCAGAAAAGACCCTTTCCGTTTCCGTCTCGTATGGCGATGTGAAGGTCGACTTCGCTGGCCCGCCGGACATGGTAATGCGTTCGCTCCACGAGTTCGTTTCGAAGGTGGTCCCGAACTTCGACCTCGCGAAGGCGATAAGCGCGAACTACTCCCTCAACGACATAATCCAGATGTTCAAGGATTACATCAGGATCACGCCGGAGGGCCCGCGGGTGTGGGCCCAGGACAAGAAGCTCAGCGACAAGGACGTCATCCTGCTTCAGCTCGTGGCCGCGCGGGCCTCGCTCCTGAGTGACAAGTCGGGCTCGGACGCGATGGCTGTCTCAGAGATTCAGGGCGCGACCGGGCTGTACCCCAAGACGATCTCCTCGAGGCTGAGCGAGCTGACCAAGCAGGCGGTGGTCGAGCGAGTGGACGCCGAGGGAGGGGGCAAGTACCGGATATCGACCACGGGGATTCATGCAGCGCACGAGCAGCTGACCAAGAAGCTGCAGGTCAAGGCCTAGCCCCTTAGCATTATCTACGAGACACGTGGAGCCGACGCCCTTGAAAATTCGTTTGCCCTCCTTTGGCGGCCGCGAGAAGACAATCCTGAATTCGCTGTATGAAGACTTCGCGCTGGTGCACCAAGCGGCGACGGACTTTGGGGCTCTTGTGAGTGCCGTGGCGTCCAAGGACTCTAAAGGGACCGCCTACTGCTTTCAGAGAGTTCTCGACGACGAGAAGGCCGCAGACGATTTCCACAGGCGCCTGAGCGAACAGATAGCAGAAGGGGCGTTCTTCGGTGGAATCAGGGAGGACATGCTGAACCTGCTCGAGAAGACGGACAACATCGCCGACAGCGCCAAGGGAGCCGCACGGCTTATCGCTGCCGAAGAGACTCTCGACGACTTCGCTCTCTCGATCCTGGGGTCGGACTCGATGAAGGGTTTCGTTGGCGACATCATAGCGACCGTCGACGCGCTGGGGAGCGTGCTCGAGGCGTTCAACCTCGGGAGGAAGGAGATGCTGTCTCGAGTCACAAAGGTCGAAGAATTTGAGGAAGCTGCCGACGCCCGCAAGGACGAGGTTTCAAGCAAGCTCTTCGCCAAGGAGAATCGACCGGACGCAATCACCGTTATTCAGATGAGAGACTTCCTGCTCGTGGCTGACAACATTGCAGACAACGCCGAGGACGCTAGCGACGTGATTCTCATCCTCGTAGCGAAGGGCTACGGCTGAATCGGCGATGCTGCCCCCGCTCATAGTGCTCCTCGCCGCCACCCTGAGCTTCGTGTTCGGCTGGAACAACGGGTCGTACCTGATTGGAAACCTGAGGGGCTCCGGCACGCTCTCCGTCGCGGCGGCCGTCTTGGTTTCGGGCGCAGGGCTCCTCCTGGGGGCGCTGGCAGAGGGACCCAAGATGACGTCGAGCTTGGTCGGCTCCTTGGCTGCGTCCTCGAATCCGACCGTGATCCTCGCGTCGCTGTGGACGCCCCTGATTCTGCTGTTCGTTCTCAGCGTCCTGGGAAGGCCGATGTCCCTCAGCATGACGCTCGTGGGCGCTTTCCTGGGAGCAACCTACGCAGGTGGGATAGCAATCAATGCGTCGAGGACCCTTCTCGTTATAGGCTTCTGGTTCTTGGCTCCCATCGCTACGGCAACCCTGACCTTCCTTGTGTACACCTTCGTCAGACCCGCGACCTTCGGACTTTCCTTGGCGAGGGTGGACCTCCTCAACAGGGTAACCATCGCCCTGAGCGCCATCCTAGTGTCCTACACTCTGGGAGCCAACAACATAGGCCTGCTGCAGAGTACCGTAATCGCGGGTGACTCCACCGCCTCCAAGGACCTGGTCTCCCTTTCCGCGGTGGCCGTGGGGATTGCGCTCCTGGCGTTTCTCGGAGCTGCCATGTTCGGGAGGGGGGCGGTGGCGGGAACCATAGGCGACAGGATGCTCGACCTGCCGCCACAGGGCGTGACGACCCTGTTTGTCTCGAGCGCGATCGTGGTCTGGGTGGGCACCCAGTTTGCGCTTCCGATTTCAATCGCGCAGTGCGTCCTGGGAGGGATGTTCGGGGCTAGCCTGGCGAAGAGGATAGCAGTCATGAACGGCAGACTCGCCTACGAAACGGTCCTCAGCTGGCTCGTGGTGCCCACGCTGGCATTCGTGCTGTCCTGGGCAGCGATGCGAGTCTAGACCTTCGGTTTACCCCTTGGGCGTCCGAGCGGCCTCTTCTGGACGTGCCTGTAGTTCCTCTAGCTTCCTTCCCTGAAGAGCGTCCCCTCCCGAACCAAGTCTGCTGGGGTGTGGGCGACCGCCGTTCGAGTCGTATCGCGGGCAGAGGCTCGGATGACTCCATTGCTCCGGACGGAACTGGGGAGTCCTCAGTTTTTCGCTTCCAAGCTATGGCATTGTGTAAATTCTGCAGACGCGAGTTCCCCTTCGGGAATGGGGGCATGGCCAAGTCAGGTTGGCGCCGAGCGTGACCTTCGCTAAGACTGCCGTTATCAATACTGAGAATCGGCTTCTGTGCATAAATGCGTGCATTTGCACGCACAAAATCATGGAAGACGAAGTATCAGAAACCAACAACATAGAACGAAAGAAAACAAAATCAGGAGTTTC
>DASPPF010000065.1:0-4114 GCA_035625575.1 Nitrososphaerales archaeon
GGCCACAACCGGAGGCGAAGCAGCACAGGCCCGAATGGTGGCACGAATTGTGACTTCGAGAGACAGCCTCTGGCTTAAATCGAGGGAGTCGGTAGAACTTACGTTGAAGGCCTTCTGCATCTCTCACATCAAGGATGTCGACGGGCTTAGCTCCGCGGCTCTTGTGCTGGCAGCCACGGGCGCGGACCTGCTCCTCACAAACTACAACGGGATTCTCGCCGACCTGGACAAGGTGCCCGAAGACGCCGAGAAGGTGATAATCTGCGACATCGGGTCCGACGTGAGCGAGTCGGAGGAGTTCGTCGAGAAGCTGGGAAAGATAGCTTCAAGGTCGAAGGTGACGTACATCGACCACCACTTCGCCACAGGGGCGACCAAGCGAAAGATAAGTCGCAAGGGGGTCAACCTCGTGCACGACGTCAACGAGTGCGCGAGCATCCTCACCTACCTCACCTTCCGCAAGTCGCTTCCCGAGGAGGCAAAGAAGGTGGCCCTCTACGGAGCCGTGACCGACTACATGGACGACGCTGTGGAGGCGAAGAGGCTGATGGAGCAGACGGACAGGCACTTCATCCTGCTCGAGGCCAGCATGCTGGCCTATGCGCTGGCCAAGCGCGGAGACGAGCTCGGCTTCCCGTACATGGTCGCGAAGGAACTGGCCCAGATGAAACACCCGCACGAGATTGCGGGCGTACCCGCGCTCGCGGTCGAGCACCTGGACGACGTGGTCAAGCTGGAGGTCGAGGTGAGGAAGACCGGGAAGACAATCGGCCACGTGGCCTACGTGGAGACGGACCAACAGGCCACCGGTGGAGTGGCGAAGCTGCTCATCGGTGCTTTCGGCGTCCCTGTCGGGGTCGCCTACAAGGAGAAGGACAAGGGCTGGTGCGAGGTCAGCCTGAGGTGCACCTCCGAGTGCACCGCGCACCTGGGGAAGACGATCAGCCCCATCGCTGCTAAGCTGGGAGGGACGGGCGGCGGGCACAAGCGGGCGGCGGGCTGCAGGGTGGCCACGGACAAGATCCAGGAGATGCTGCGGATGCTCTCGACCAAGGTCTGAGGCTCACTTCGAGCACTTCACGACCACCGAACCGCCGAACTGCGTGCCGTGAACCTCGACGCTGCCGAAGAGCCTAGAGAGGGCGGAGGCCAGGACGGAGTTCCTCAAGGTCAGCATGTAGGTGTCGAAGATCGAGCCGTACCTGAGGCCCGAGCGTCCGGTGGTCAGAAGCCCGATGACGTTGGGAACCACCCTCAGGTAGAAGCCCACCAGCAGGAATCCGAAGGCCGAGTCCGGCTTGCCGAGGTCGGCGAATGCGAACCTCCCGCCCCTCCTCACGACGCCGGCGATCTGCCCCAGAGCCACTTTCAAGTCGTGGGAGTCGCGAAGGGCAAACCCGCTCACGACCGCGTCGAAGACGCCCTCCCTGAAGGGAAGGTGCTCGAAGACGGCCTGCACCCGGTTCTGGAAGCTCGAGACGCGAAGCATCATGCGCGAGACGTCGACCAGCACCGGTTCGCCTCCCCTGGCCTCGACCAGGTGGGACATGGTGCCTGGGCCTGCCCCCAGGTCCAGCACGAGCGACCCCCTGCCGACGGCATAGCCGATCGCCTCTGCCCTCATCCTCTTGTCGGCGTAGAGCGAGATTCTGCTCGAGGCGAGCTCGTAGGACGGGATTATCTCCTGAAGGGAGTTGACTATGTACCCCCATGTTCCCTGGAGCCCGGGCCGCCGCTGCTTCATTCGAGGCCGACGAACGCCGTCATCTGTTTTCAAAGTTGTGGTCTGCGAGTCGAGTCCATTCAGAGGAAGTTCTTCTCGAGAATGATCGACTGAAGGCAATCGACGAATTCGTCTGTGTCGTTGAGGGACTCGCACCTTGCGAGCCGGACTCCCTTCTGCTTCGCCCAGCTCCTGCATTCGATGTCGATGTCGTAGAGAATCTCTAGGTGGTCGGCGACGAAACCAATCGGCGCAATGAGGAAGCTCCTGGAACCCTTGGCCAATTGGCCCTCGAGGTGCTCCATTATGTCTGGCCCCAGCCACGGCTCCCTGGTGTGGCCCGCGCTCTGGAAGGCAAAGGTCCATTCCTTGCGCCCGATGGCCGCCGAAACAAGCTCGCAGGTCTCTATGAGCTGGTACCTGTAGGGATCCCCGCTCGCGAGAATCTTCTCTGGCAGGCTGTGTGCCGAGAAGACTAGCGAGTAGTCGTCGGGAAGCGCTCGCTCGGCCTTTCTAATCCTTGAGGCCCACGCTTCTATCAGCTTCGGATTCCTGTTCCAAGAGTCCACGGAGTCGAGTCTCATCCTTTTGGGCAGGGCCGCGTTTGCCATCTCCACGGCGAGCACATAGGACCCGACGCTCATCTTCGAGTAGTGGGGCGCAAGCGCGATCGATAGAAGTTCGTCCACGCCGTCGCTGGCCGCCTTCTTGACCACGTCGCCGATGAAGGGCGCAGAGTGCTTCATGGCCGAGTAGACCGCCGTCTTGGAACCCTGGCTCTCGACCCGTCGCTGGAGCTTCTGCCCCAGGCTCTCCGTTATCTGGATGAGGGGGGAGGTGCCGCCTATGGCCTCATATCGACGACGGAGGCCCTCGACCTCCTTGTCGGTGGGTCTCTGGCCGCCGCGGATGTTCGTGTAGTACTCTTCGACCTGGTCGAGGGACCGCGGGGTCCCGTAGGTCATGAGCAGGACGCCCTTCAATGCCCTGTCCTCCTCGTCTTCACATGGACCAGCTCCACGACCCGGCGGAGGTTCTCTGGGTCAGTGTCGCGGAGCACGCCGTGTCCCAGGCTGAAGATGTGTCCCCGCCGCCCCTCTGCCCTGGCGAGGATGTCCTTCACTCTCTTCTCCATTTCTGTCCCTCCGGCCAGCGCTGCCGCCGGGTCCAGGTTGCCCTGGACCGAAGTGTGGCCGCCACACCTCTCCCAGACCTGGTCGATCGGCACCCGCCAGTCCACGCTCAGGACCTCCGGTCCAGTGTCATGAAATTCCTCGACAAGGGCGGAAGAGTCGGCGCAGAAGTGAATGCGAGGGACGGAGCCGACGGATTCGAATATCTCCTTGGTGAATGGGGCCACGAACTCCCTGTAGTCGTCTGGCGACAGACAGCCGACCCAACTGTCGAAGAGCTGCACCGCCGAAACCCCGTGCCTGATCTGGCTCCCGAGATAGTCCTTGATCATGCCAGTCAGAACCCTCATCAGCGGGCGCCAGGTGTCCGGGTCTGAGTACATCAGGGCCCTGGTCTTCGAGAGCTCCCTGCTCGGACCGCCCTCTATCATGTAAGCTGCGAGCGTGAAGGGCGCCCCCGAGAACCCGATCAGTGGGGTTCTCCCGTCCAGCTTCCTGATGGCCTCCTCTATGCCGTCGTAGACGTAGGGGAGGTCAGCCTCTGGCTCGGGCTTTCGAAGCAGCGACACGTCGCCTGGAGAACGTATTGGGTTAGAGACGATCGGCCCGACGTCCTCCTCGATTCTGAACCTGACCCCCATGGCCTCGAGGGGCAGCATTATGTCTGCGAAGACTATGCCGGCGTCCACGCCCAGCGATTGGACGGCATCCACTGCAACCTGTGAGGCGAGCGCCGGGTCCTTCGCAACGTCCAGCATCTGCCTGTCTCCCTTGATTCGCCTGTAGCTCGGGAGGAACCTCCCGGCCTGCCTCATGAACCAGACTGGAGTGTATTCCGTCTCCTTCCCGAGACAGGCGTCCACGAACGCCGAATCGGAGTTTCTCATCCGGCGACCTCCCGGAATGCAATCCTCGCCGAAGCCACGGTCCGATTCACGTCTGAAACGGAATGGGCTGTGGAGAGGAAGATAGTTTCGAATGCCGACGGCGGGAAGTAGCAGCCCCGCTCCAGCAGACCCCTGTGGAACTTGGGGTACAGTACGTGGTCGGAGGCCTTCGCGTCCCTGAAGTTCCTCACCTCACCTTTCGCGAAGAAGAGTCCCACCATCGAGCCAACCCTGTTCACCGTAATGGACACGCCAGACTTGGCAGCACTGTCAAGCAGGCCTTCTTCCAGCTGAGCCGAAAGCGCCTCCAGTTTCGAGTAGGCTCGGCGATCCAGCTGGTCGAGAGCCGCGAGCCCGGCCGCCATGGCAAC
>DASPPF010000066.1:0-14682 GCA_035625575.1 Nitrososphaerales archaeon
CATGAAGGCCTCAGGGGCTCTCCGCTAGGCCCTGGCGACGCTCTTCCGCACCCTCTCCAGGAGTTCGCCTGCTCTAGAGAGCTCAGTACGACCAGCCGCCGTGATGTCGTAGGCAGACCTGAACTCGTCTGATTTCCGCTGCACGAGCCCTTCCTTTCTTAGCTTGTAGAGGACCGAGTAGAAGGTGATGGCGGCAGGCGAGAAGCTGTGTCTCGCCTGGACCTTCCTCTTGATTTCACCAGGGGAAGCGGGCCCGTCCTCAAGGGTAGAGAGAACGTAGATCCACAGGTTGTTTCGAGTCAGCGAGTCCTTGAGGTGTTCGTACGCCAAGCGAGTCGATGAGGCGTCATGTGTTCAATAAGGTTGTGCCGCGATTGAGCGGCTCGACCCGCTGGGAGCAGCTTCTACCAGTTGCGCCTTTCGTTCTTGGCTCTGACCTTGACAATCCCGTAATGAACTGCGCAACTCACACAATAGTATCTCACGGTTGTGGGACTAGCGATGTATGCTCCGGCCTGCCTCAGCTCCCTCGCGAGCGTTGGTTCCACGAGGGACATCCTGGTGGTCACCTTCTTCGCCTTGTCCCTAGGGACAGCTGCGCCGCAGTTGCTGCAATAGATTATGTCGCTCCTTCCCTTGCCGCCCTTGGAACGGCCGCGACTCTTTCTCTTCTTGGACAGAACTAATCGAAAGCCGCGCGCCATGGCCTGCTTAAAAGGTATGCTGGGGTCGAGGTCACTCTTTCTTGTACGGGACGCCCAGGGCGCTGGGCTGCCTCAGCCGTTTCGCCGTGATGGTGAGGGCGACCACCGTGACTAGGTACGGCAGAACCGCCAGGAAGGTGAAGAGCGGCGTGCCCGGCGTGGCGTTTATCACGACGTAGGTGCCCACGCTCATCCCAAAGATCAGGCTGACCACCAGGGTGTAGAACGGGTTCCACGCCCCGGCTATGACTGCGGCGAGGGCGATGAAGCCTATGCCGTTGGTAACGTCGGGAGTGAAGTTGGGAGCGAAGTCGACGGTCAGGTAGGCACCGCCCAGTCCCAGCAGGGCGCCTCCGATGGACGTCGCCAGGATTCTGACCATGTTCACGTTCAATCCGGCGGCCTCAGCGCTCTTGGGGTTCTCGCCGACGGCTCTCACGTGCAGTCCGAACTTGGTCCATTTCAGGACGGCCCAGACCAGCACCGGCAGGCCGAAGAGAAGAATCACCAACGGGCTGATCCCGACCGACAGGTAGGTCCCCTTCACCGAGAACAAAGAGCTGAGCTGGTTCGCGTGGGGCGTGCCGTCCAAGCTGAACCCGTAGTGGCGGTCCAGGCCCGGATTGGCCGAGATGAGGTACGTCAGGCCCAGCCCAAACACATTGATTCCTATTCCCGATATCACCTGGTCCACCCTCAGCTTGGTGTCCATCACCGCCACGAAGAAGTTCAGGAGCACGCCCGTTGCCATCCCGACCGCCAGCGCGCCCCACGGCGAGGCGCTCCCCATCATGAGCGCCTTGGGGACCGGCGAGTCGGGGGCACCGAAGTACCAGTTGGCTGCCGCTGCGGTGAACGCGGAGATCAGCATCACCCCCTCGATGCCGATGTTGATTATCCCCGACTTCTCCGTCATGAGCTCTCCCTGGGCGGCCACTCCGATCGTAATCGCCTGCTGCGTGCCGAAGACAACGATAAGGAGCAGTGTGAGTGTGTCCATCAGGTCCCACCTCCGACCTGCAGCCCCAGGCTTCGGCCCCTGCTGAGAATCAGGGTGCTAAGGTACGGCATGGCCATGAAGATGATTATCAGGCCCTCCATGGCCCACACGGCGTAGAGGGAGCCGGGGAAGGCCGCGGCTATGGACGCCTGACCTGCGACGAGTATGGCGAAGAAGACCGCAGAGAAGATTGAACCAATCGGGTTGTTCGCTCCCACCAGCGCCACCGTTATCCCTGCAAAGCCCTCCCCTCCGAACGCGCCCTGTGCGAACCCGTCTATGTAGCACGCCTTGGCCCCGCATCCATGTCCTGGCGAGAGGACGTCGCCCACTCCCGCCAAGCCTGCTACGAGTCCTCCAATCACCATGGCGAGAACCATTGTCAAACGGGGGTTGATTCCCTTGGCTTCCGCCGGCTGGGGACCGAGACCCACGGCTCTGATGTTGTAGCCCAGGGTCGTCCTCCCGAGGAAGACGGCAACAACGACGCTCACCGCTATTGCGACGAAGATCATCGTCGACGACACGAAAAACGGGATTCCGGGTATGGTAGCGTTGGGGTTGTAGGTGGCTGTAGTGTAGACGCGGACCGTCGGCTCCTTCAGGTATATCACGTAGAAGAGGAGCACGGACGCGAGAGGCTGCGCGACGAAGTTGAGCATGATGGTCGTCACGATTGCCGAGGTGTTCCTGTAGGCCTGGAGCATCCCAGGAATGAACGCCCAGAAGGCTCCCGCCAGACAGCCCGCGGCCGTTGCGGCCAGCGGCCAGATGACCGGCGGGAGGGGAACGAAGACCGCTACCAGGGCCGCCGTGATTCCGCCGAAGTAGATTTGGCCCTGCGCGCCGACGTTGAATATGCCCGCCTTGCCGGGAACGAGGAACGCGATGGCTGAAAGTATCAGCGTTCCAGTGTAGGTGAGTATGTACGACTGCCCCGCGTTCGTGCCGAGCGCTCCCTGAAACAGCGTGGAGAAGACCTTCAGGGGGTCGTATCCGGCCAGGAGCATCATCACGGACGCCGCGACAAGGCCCAGGACGAGGGCAAGGACGTTGGGAACCGCGCCGCGCAGGATCCTGCCGAGACCACTGGATTTCCGCATCGTGCTGCTCTGCTCGGTCAGCCGACGATTCCCCCCAGCAGCCTCCCAAGCTCGCTTATCCCCGCGCCCCTCTTCAGCTCGCCAATCACCTTGCCCTCGTACAGCACCAGAATTCTGTCGCTCAGGTCGAGTATCTCGTCGAAGTCCGCACTGACGAGCAGGACACCCCTGCCCTGGTTCCGCGAGTTGACGATCAGGGTTTGAATGTACTCGGTACCCGCCACGTCCAGCCCCCGCGTGGGCTGGTGTGCAATGAGCAGATGAGGGTCGTCCGAGAGTTCGCGCCCCACGATCACCTTCTGCTGATTCCCACCGCTGAGGGTCCTGGCTTTCACTTCAACGCTGGGGGTAATGACGTTGAAGGCCTTCACTATCCTGTTGGCGAATTCCTTGACGCGGTTGGTCGAAAGGAGACCCGACTTCGAGAACTGAGGGCTCTTGGCCCTGCCCAGGATCGAGTTCTCGGCCACGCTGAAATCCAGCACGAGGCCGCTGAGCGCCCTGTCCTCGGGGACGTGAGCGACCGAGAGCCCCATTATCTTGCTTGTGGTCAGCTTGTTGCTGACCGTCCCCTTGATCGAGATGGTGCCCGAACTCGGCCTCCTGATGCCCATGATTGCCTCGACCAGCTCCGACTGTCCGTTCCCCTCCACTCCGGCCAGGCCGACTATCTCGCCCGCGCGCACGGTGAAGGTGCAGCCGTCCACCGCCCTGGGCTTCGCGTGGGACGAGACCACCAGGTCCTTCACTTCGAGAAGCGTCTCGCCGGGCGAGTACTCCTTGAAGGTGAACCTCCTCTCCACCCCCCTTCCCACCATCATGTTCGCCAGCACTTCGTAGGAGGCGTCCTTGGTGTCGAGGGTCCCCACGACCTTCCCCCTTCGCATGACCGTGATCCTGTTCGTTATCTCCATGACCTCCTTCAGCTTGTGGGTGATGAAGATGACCGTCGCTCCTGACTCAGTGAGCCTCCGCATCGAGCGGAAGAGCTCTTGGGACTCTAGTGGCGTGAGGACCGCCGTCGGCTCGTCGAGAATGAGGACCTTGGCCCCCCTGTAGAGGGCCTTCAGTATCTCCACCCGTTGCTTGAAGCCCGTCGGTATGTTCTCGACAATCGCGTCCAGGTCGATGGGGAGCCCCGCCCGTTCGACCAGGGCCTTGACCTTGTCGCGCGCCTCGCCCACGCGTATGAAGCCCGCGGTGGCGGGCTCGGACCCTAGGATGATGTTGTCCAACACTGAGACGTTCGAGACGAGGGTGAAGGACTGGTGAACCATTCCCAGGCCGTGCTTTATCGCCACCGAAGAACTCGTGACCTTGACGGGCGCCCCGTCAATCTCTATCTGGCCCGCGTCCATCTTGTACATTCCATACAGGACGTTCATCAGCGTGCTCTTCCCCGCTCCGTTCTCCCCGAGGAGTCCCATCACTTCGCCGCGCCTCGCTGAGAAGTCAACGCCGGCCAGAGCCAGCACTCCGGGGAACTGTTTCCGGATTCCGAGCATCGAGACCATGTCTTCGCTCATGGCAATCACAAAATGGGGAAGCGGGTGAGCGAAGGCTCACCCGGCATTAGTTCCCTGACGGATTGTAGTTCTCTGGGATGCTAATGGTACCGTTGTCGATGCCCTGCTCTATGTTCGTGAGAACCTGCTTGGCGAGCGGCGTTAGGTAGACGGCGCTGTAGCTGAAGTTGGTTGGACCCACCGCCCCCTGAGCCCACCCGAGCAGGTAGACGTTCCGGGTTCCTGCGCAGGTGGTGTTGCCGTTGTTGCCGCACAGGTCCGTCTGGCCGAGCCAGAAGGAAGGTGCCCACTTGGCGGGGTTGGTCCAGAAGTTGCTGACGTTTCCGTAGACGACCGCCTTCATCACGTTGAAGACACCGACGTCGACCTTCTTGATCTCCGAGGTGATGATGAATGACGGAGGCGTGAAGCCTGTGAAGCTGGTCGAGTTCTCGTTGAGCTTGAAGTACTGGTAGGTGCCTATGTAGTCCTGGTCGGCGTCGACGCCGATTCCGAAGACGGGTGGAGCGGTCGAGTTGCTCCAGTTCCAGCCCTGCGACTCGTCGTACGTGCCGACTGCGTCGAGTCCGCCGATGCCGCTGCCGCCCGCGGCCGTGAATACCACGTCAGCGTGCTGGCTGATCATGGACTGGGCTATCGACGTGTCGATGGAAGGTTCGTCAAATGCCGCTGGTGTGGGACCAGTGTACTGTTGGAGAAGGGTGGTGTTGACCGCCTTTCCGTCCACCTTCGAGAGATAGGAGTCGGCCCACTCCGCGCCGCACTTCCAGCCGTTCCAGAACTTGTAGATTATTCCAGTGCTCATCCCGCCGATGAAGCCGATTGTGTTCGTCTTGGACATAGCCACGGCCAGCGCGGCGTCTATTGCGCTGCCCACGTTCTCCTGGAACTTTATGGCGATGACGTTGCTCACGTTGTAGATGTCGCCGTCAACCTGCGCGAAGAGCTGGTTGGGATACTGCGAGGCCATCTGCGAGATAATCTGGTCTTGGTCGAAGCCCACGCCCACTATGAGGCTGGGGTGCTTCGCTATCAGAGCCGCGTAGTCTGTCGGGAAGTCAGAGGTTGATTGGGCCACCTCGTATGAGTAGTCGACACCGAATGTCTTGTTCGCGTCCATCATTCCTGCGTAGGCGAGATCGTTGAAGCCCCTGTCTCCCAGGCCTCCGACGTCAAAGACGACGGCTATCGACTTGCCGGTGGCCGGCGTGCTTGCGCCTGCGACCGTCGACTGCCCGCCCGCGTTCGTGGGGACCACCGGAGCCGGCGCTGTGGACGGTGTCCAACAACCCGTGGTGGCGGCGGCCGAAGACTTGCTGGTTGAAGTGCTGCTCGTTGTGGAGGAGTAGTAGAAGTAAACTCCCACTCCGCCGACGACGATTATGATGATTATGACTGCTGATGCTATAGCTGTAGAAATTCCCATTCTGTTGTGCACGAGCAAAATATTCTCGGGCACGAGCATCATATCATTCGTTATTTAAGTAGCCGACACCCAATTGTTTCGGACGCGCAAAAGGCAATACTTCTTAAGTGGTCCAACTTTTCCGCTCGCCCCGCTTGAGGGCGCTCGTCGTGGGTTTCATCACCATCGACACCATCAAGCTTCCGATGAGGACGGTCACGTCGATCGGTGGACCACCATGCTATGCTGGACTCATCTGTGCGCGCTTCGGCCTCGACGTTTCCGCTCTGACCAAGGTGGGTGGTGACTTCCCCGCCGACCAAACGGTCTGGCTTTCCAGAAACGGAATCACTCTGAGGCCGACCGACACGAGCCCCAGTCAGAAGACGACGCGGTTCGAGATCGAGGTCAACAGCTCGGGACGAGCCCTCAAACTGCTGAGCAGGTGCGAGGACCTGTCGACGAGTCAACTGCCGGAAGCCCGCTGCGATGCCTCCATAGTCAGCCCAGTGGCAGGCGAGGTCTCCACCGAGCTCCTCAAGGCCGTGGCCGACAAATCTGACTTCACCTTCCTGGACCCTCAGGGATTTCTCAGACGCTTCGGCCCCGAGGGGCGTATCTCGTTCGGGTCACTGGCAGACCCGGGCATCCTGAAGCTGGTGGACGCCATGAAGATGGACAAGGACGAGGCGTCGGCAATCACCGGCCAATCGGGGCCCAAGGAGGCGCTCGCAAAGCTGGGCTCGATGGGGGTGAGGAAGGCGGTCGTGACGCAGGGCGCCGACCCCTGCTACGTGCTCGAGGGTACCAGGGTCTACTCGGTCCCTGTCCCCAAGGTGCAGGTCCTCGACAGCACCGGGGCCGGCGATGTCCTCGGGGGCACGGTCGTAGCGAGCTACCTCCGTACCAGGGACTTCCTCTGGAGCGCCTGCTTTGGGATCGCCGCCTCCTCGCTTTCGCTTCACATGATAGCGCTGGCGAAGCTCGACCTGCCGATGAGCGTCGACGACCAGGCGAGGCGGCTCTACGCCCAGGCTAGCCCCGTCGGGAACGTCTGACCTTCTCCAGTCTGGCGCGGGTCGCTTCCAGCTCGCCGCGGGTGGGGCTCCCCCTGGTTTCGAACCTGGTGGCCTTCAGCGCTCCCGCTATGTTGGCCAGGTTCGCGGCGTCGAGCGGATTCCTTCCCATCAGGAGGTAGCTTGCGAAGACCCCGAGGAACGCGTCGCCCGAGCCCGTGCTGTTCACAGCCCGCTTCCCCAGGGATGACAGGTCCACGCCTTCGATCATCGACGTCACGCCGTCCCTCGCGACGATGCAACCCCGAGGCCCCAGCGTCGTGACGACCGTGAGCTTCGGGTAGGCCCTTTCCAGTCTCTCAACGGCAGACCGGTCGTCCCTTGCTGGGTACAGGTTCCTAACCTCGTGGCTGTCGAGAGCGACGTAGTCCGAGAGACGGATCACGCCCTCGATGGAGCGGAAGCCCTCTTGGGTTCGTACTCCCGGACTGTAAACGACCCTCGCGCCCCTTCCCTTAGCCGCTCGAGCAACGGCGAGGGCAACGCGAGTCGGCGGGTCCATCACGATCATCATCCTCGTCCTCTGCAAGATGCGGGAAGCTCCTTCGGAGGAGATCTCGCGGGGGGTGATTCTCTCGTTGGCCCCGAAGTGAGTGTGTATCGTCTTCCTCCCGTTCGAGTCCACAATTATGTATGCTCGGCCGGACCTCGCGCCCTTCACCTCGACCGTCCCGTCCGTCAGGACGCCCTCGTCGCGCAACGAGGAGAGCTGCCTCGCGGCCAGCTCGTCTTCCCCCAGCGCTCCGATGAAGGCGACCCTTCCTCCGCCGAGAATCCGCGCGCAGGCAACAGCCACGTTCGCGCCCTTTCCCCCTGAGAACTCCTCCACCTGTCTCACGGGAACCTCCTCGCCCGGTCTCGCGAACCTTTCCTCGAAGACGCTGATGTCCCAGTTTATCGCGCCGATGACGGTGAGGAGTCCGCTGTCTCTCCTCGTTCCGGAACCGGTGGCCAGCGCTGCCTCCCTCCTTAGTAGGACCTGGCTATGTTGACTATGGTCTCGGCGTGCGCTCCGCAGACTATGCACCGAGAGTCCGACGGATGCTGGTCCAGCGGGATGTTGAGTATCTTGGCGCCCGTCTCTGCCGCCAGCTTGGTCTCGCATTCGGCGGAGCCGCACCAGGGGGCCCTGACTATGCCACCCTTCTCGTCGAGCATCTTCTTCAGCTCTTCATAGGAGGTCGTCATGCGGGTGTTCTTCCTGAGGGACTCCCTCGCCGTCTCGAGCAGGCTCCTGTTCATCTCTTCGAGGTCCCTCGCCACCTCGTCTCCGAGCGCAGTGAGCTTCGCGGCCCTCTTGTTCCCAGTGTCGCGTCTGACCAAGACGGCCTGGCCGGAGTCGATGTCCCTGGGTCCCAGTTCGACCCTGAGAGGGACGCCCTTCAGCTCCCACTCGTTGAACTTCCTTCCGGGAGTCAGCTGGTCCCTGTCGTCCAGCTTCGTCCTGAACCTCAGGCCGAGGCTGTCGGCGACCTTCTTCGCCTCGGGTAGGACCTTCTTCTTGGTGTCGTCGCTGACGATGGGGATAACGACGACCTGCACCTCCGCGAGCCTGGGAGGGACTACCGCCCCCTTGTCGTCGCTGTGAATGGCGAGCATGACCCCAATCTCCCTCGTCGTTATCGCGAAGGTGTTCTGCCAGGCGAGCTTCCTCTCCCCGCTCTCGTCCACGAATGCAATGTCGAAGGCCTTGGAGAACCTCTGGCCGTCCGAATGGAAGTCAGGACCCTGTATCGCCTTGCCGTCGGGCAACAGGTGCTCTATGCTGTAGGTTGCCTCCGCGCCTGCGAAGGTCTCTGAGCGGGTCTTCCTGCCGGTGTAGCCGGGTATCGCAAGGTACTCTTCGGTGACCATCCTGTATATGCCGAGCACTTCGTCTCGCTCGGCGTCCGCCTCTGCCTTGCTCGCGAAGACCGTGTGGCCCTCGTTCCAGAGGAACTCCCTCCCGCGGAGGAAGGGTGTGGGGTGCCTGAACTCCCATCTCACCACGTTGTTCCACTGGTTCAGTCTCAGCGGGAGGTCCCTCCAGGACCTCACCCACCGAGATATGACTTCGTACATCAGCGTCTCGGACGTGGGCCTGATTGCGAGCCTCTCCTCGAGCTTCGACTGTCCAGCCTCGGTCACCCAGGCAACCTCCGGAGAGAAACCGGCAACGTGGTCTGCCTCCTTTTTCAGGAGCCTCTCAGGGATGAACAGTGGGAAGTAGCTGTTCCTGATGCCGACCCGCTTGAACTCCGCGTCCACCGCCTTCTGCACGTTCTCCCAGATTGCGTAGCCCGCCGGCCTGTAGACCAGGCAGCCAGAGACAGGACTGTAGTCGGCGATTTCGGACCTTAGTATGACCTGGGTGTACCACTCGTCGAAGTTCTCTCCCTTCTTCGCGGTGATTCCCTCCACGCTCTGCTTGGACACGTTACCGTCGCGCCTCTGCCTAACCTAATGAATTTTGGCCTTTCGGGCGCGCAGTGTCGGCCAATCCTGTGGTTGCGCTCAGGTGTCCCTGCTTGAAACCCTAACGGAGACTAGATTCCAAGGGCGCTGGTGACAACCACCACCGTCCCGATGGCCAGAAGCACGGCTGTGGAAAGGTATCTCGCCCTGCGGGCAGAGAGAATCCTCCCCAGCCTGTTACCCAAGACCGTTTCCAGACCGCTGGCCGTGACTAGGGCGGCGACTGCTCCCAGGAAGACCAGCACGATGTTTCTGTACTGGGCCACGAAGAGAATGGTGAGGAGCTCGGTGGCGTCGCCTGCCAAGTCCAGGACCGCCAAAGACAGGAGCATCGCGACGAAGGCATAGCGCCCGCCCCTCCCCCCTCTTCTCCGCAGTTGCTCTTCATCCTTCTCGATTCTCCTCTCGGCCCTCAATCCGCCGAGATAGGTCCAGAGCCCGTAAGCCAACATTATGCCGCCGCCGGCGAACTTGATCCAGAGAATCGGAACGTACGCGACGAGCGCGGAACCGACCAGGACGATGACAGCCGAGGTCATCGTGAAGGCGATCGAGCCAGCGGCGAACACCAGCCTCGCGCTCCTGGTGGTGGCCAGTGAGAGGAGCAGAAGGGCGTCCTTGTCTGTCAGTTCAACTGTGAAGATGGTCGCGGCGACCGTGAGGAACGGCCCGACCAGGCCCGCTAGGTCGGACAAGCGCTTCTCTCCTCTACCGCCACGGTGGGGAATCCTGCCTCCGACTGGTTTTAAGTTCAGGGAGCGCCCGAACCGGAGGCCTGGCTCGCGGAGCCGGAGACCTTCACAAGCAGGTAGAGCCCTACGACCAGAAAGACGGTGGCCGAGGCCAGCCCCACGACGATGTCGCGTTTTCCGACCTCGTAGACTATCGCGGGGACCGCCAGCATGGCCAGGAAGCCGAGGAACTTGTAGCTGGCAGCTCCGCCGAGCTTCAGCGTGGGGTTCACGAGGTAGCTGAAGAGGAAGAGCAGAGCAGGGAACACGACCGAGTAGCGTCCGACGACGAAGTCCTGAGCGGTGTCGGTGATGTCGAGGAAACCGTTCGCGTACCAGGCCATCAGCAGGGCGAGTATGAAGCACGCGACGGCGGTCTTCTGCAGGTAACCACAGGTCCACGCGAGCCGCTCGCGCCTCTTCTGCCGCTCCACCCCACTCAGGTCAAGCATCACCCCCAGCAGTATGGCGAAGATGCCGATCAGGAAGACGTAGGGGTCTCTGGTGACCTGGAGGTAGGCGCTGGAGGGGAGAGTCGGCGTGAGGCCGGAGGAGACCCAGAGGTAGATCCCGTACGCTCCGCTGACGATGAAGGGCACGAGATAGAGTAGCGTGGAGGCGTCCTCGTACTTTCCCCTGCTGCTCATCAAACGCCCAGCGCGACCCTGAACCGCTTAAAACTGTTGCCGCGCGGGCGGAAAAAGCTCAGCTTCTGGGCTCGACCGCGCGGTCCGGCCGATTCACTGAGAACCTGCTGTCAGCGAGGTGGTCCTGCCGAATGTCAGGTAGGCCGTGTGCCCGATCATCACGTTTGAGGGCCTGGTCATTCCCACCCTGGCTTCCAGGTGCCTCATCAGTATCTCCACTGTCTCGATGGCTGCGAATCCCTCCTCCTTCATCTTGGCGACCAGCCGTTCGGCCTGGTTGGTCGTCGGGGTCACGGCGGCCATCGGCGCTGACGGCTTGAGCGCCTTCCTCATGCTCGGGACCACCTCCCAAGGGTCGCCAACGTCCAGGACGGCAGCGTCCATCCCGGTTTCTTCGAAGCCCGACCTGGCGTCGCCCAGCTTGAAGGTGACGCGAGCCTCCAGGCCCAGCTTCGCCACGTTCCTCTTCGCGGTCTCCTGGAAGTCGGGATTGATGTCATAGGTGTACACCATGCCTTCTGGCTGCACCAGGTACGCGAGGAGCGCGGTCGTCGCGCCGCTGCCCGTGCCCGTCTCTATCACCCTTGACCCCGACCTGACTCCCAGTTTGACGACCATGAGCCCAAGGTCCTTGGGATAGATGACCTGCGTCTTCCTGGAGAGCTTGAGCACGAGGTCCTCGATGGTGGGCCTCAGTATGATCAGTTCGTCTCCGAGGGTCGTCGTGACCTTCTGGCCGTAATCCTTTCCGACTAGGGACGAAACGTCGAGGATGCCGAGGTGGGTGTGGAGCTTGGGAGTGTCCCTCGGCCTGATGAGCCACTTGCGCCTTCTGTCCCTGTAGACCAGGACGTATGAGTCCTCCGTTATCGCGTCGGCGGGCGTCTCTGCCTCCACGCTGTGCATCCGACCGCTACGCCCTCCACCAGTCGTACCTCAGGAAGTCAACCGAGTTCTTCTCGGGGTCCGATATGGCTACTATGAACTGCTTGCGGACGGTGGTGGCAAGCCTGCCCGACCTGACCATGGCGGTCGCAGTGATTGTGGAGTGGGGCGACATCACCTGGACTATGTACGGAGCGTGGTCGATGCCCGGGCCATGCTCGTAGACTGCGAAGTCGGACCCGAACTTTATCCCCGGGGTGACAACGTAGCCCTCGTCCCTCAGTTTCTTGTAGACTATGAACTTCTCCTCGAAGTCGGAGTACGACTTCCTGCACACCTCTTCGAGCTGCTCTGGCGTGAGCTTCTTCCCGTCTTCGCTCTCGAGGGTGATCACTTTCTTCTTCATCAGGTAGTACCCCTCCATCAGGTCGAGTATCAGCGGCGCGTCGAACTCGAAGTCCTTTGGCTTCGGTATGCCCAGCGGCTTCCCGTAGTACCCCTCCTTGAACAGCTTCCGCGAGGCGTGCACATCCCAGACGACTATCCTGTTCTCGAAGAGCCTCCCCACAGCCTTAGCCATCGGAGGGCGACCGCGTCCGCAGAGCGTTAAATGCCTTGTCGTGCTGGCGACGATTCGGGCTCTAGAGGCTCAGGGCAAGGATTGTGCCGGCGTTGGAGGCGTTGAGCATTGCGTCGGCGCAGCCCTCTATGGCCTCGAACACGTCCTTCAGGAATATCAGGTCCTTGACGGCCTCTGTCACCTTGACGACGTAGGCGATGGCCTCCCTGTATTTCCCGTCGATGGCGCTCTCAATCTGCTGGACTTGCGCGGCGAGCAGGATGGCCTGCTCGGAGTTGATCGAAAGGGCCCTCACGCTGTCGTTGAGCTTCGATATGCCGTCGATTAGCAGCCCGAGGAGGGAGTTGACCATTTCGCCGACCTTCTTGTCCTTCGTGTTGTTCTTGGTGAGCTGCGACATCTTGAACGCCACCCCGTTCACGTGACCGAAGATGTCTTCGACCGCGAAGGCCGCTCGGAGCACGTCCTCTCTGTTCACGAGCAGCGTGCCCACCTGGGAGAGTTCCCTGATCAGGGCGCTTCTCAGTGTAACCACGTCTTCCTCGGACTTTTTCACCCTCTCGAGCGAAGAGGCGACCTGTGTTCTGTCGCCCTTCGCCACGGCGGCGTATTCCTCTAGGAGGACGCGCGATGAGTCGAGGACCCTTCTCATTTCGTCCTGCAGAACAACTATCGTCCTCCTCCTGGCCTGCATCTCGCTTTCGGGACCGGACAAGAGATGATTCTCGCACCAGGCCTTGCGAAAGTCGCAATATAAGACTGGGCTTCGGATTCCCTAATCTTGCCCTAATCTCTCGGGGCGCGCCTACTTCTCGTCTGATTCCTTCGTGTATTCTTTGAGAGGAGACACCAGGTTGGTGAACTCCATGGGGAAGATGTACTTCGTGGACGGGCTCGCCCCGAGCGCCTTTAGGGTGTCCAGGTACTGCAGGACCATCGTCTTGGAGTCGATTCCCTTGGCGGCTCCGAAGATCGTCGTCAGCGCCTGAGCGTAGCCCTCGGCCCTGAGTATCGCGGCTTGCCTGTCTCCCTCGGCCCTGAGGATCACCGACTTCTTGTCTCCCTCCGCGACCAGGACTGTGGACTCGCGCTTGCCGTCCGCCTCTGTGACCATGGCCCTCCTGCTCCTCTCGGCGGACATCTGCTTGACCATGGCCTCCTGCACGTCCTGGGGAGGCCTTATCTCCCGTATCTCGACGTTTGTGACCTTGATTCCCCACCTCTCGGTGACCTCGTCGAGCTTGGTCCTCAGGACCGAATTGATCTGTTCCCTCTTGGCCAGCAGCTCGTCCAGCGGGATGTCGCCCACGACCGCTCTGAGCGTCGTCGTTGCAATCCCTATCGAGGCGCCCTCGAAGTTCTGCACCTGTACCACGCTCTGGGTGGCTTCCAGGACCTTGTAGTAGATCAGGAAGTCGATGTCCGTGGGAGCGTTGTCCTTGGTGATGCACGTCTGGTGTGGCACCTCAAGGAACCTCTCTCTGAGGTCTATCTTCTGCAGCCGGTTGATGAACGGGAAGATGAAGACAACGCCAGGACCCTTCGCGCCGACGAGCCTGCCGAGGGTGAAGACGACGACGCGCTCGTACTCCCTCACGATCCTGATGGAGTATCCGATGAACGCGATGACTATCAGGACTACGATCGCGACTATGACGTAGTCGATTATTGTACCCGTCGGTATCGCGTCAAGGGCAGGAATATTGGTCAGGGTTCCGCCTTCTCTACAATCAAGTCCAGACCCCTTAGCCCTTTAACTCTTACCCGATCCCCCCTCTTCAGCGGCTGGTCGGAGAACACGCTCCACTGTTCGGACTCGATGAGGGCGACGCCCTTGCCGGGTGGCTCCAGGTCCGACTGCATCGTTCCCTCCTTCCCGACCTTGAGGGACATGTCGAAGGTTTTCGGCCTGCCCATCAGCCCCTGCCTTATCCGCCTGAGGTAGAGGCTGCCTATGACTATGAATGCGCCCAGGGCGAACAGCAGCCCGTAGGATACGTCGGGAATCCCCGAGAAGTTGGCGCCTGGAAGGGAGGGGTTGCTGGTCGAACTCGGAGGAAGCTGGAAGACGAGAAGGAACCCGACGATGAATATGACCACCCCCACGAGCGCGCTGATGCCGTGCTGGGTCTTCACCTCCAGGAAGATGAAAGCCGCGCCCACGACCATCAGGAGAATGGCGAGGGGCGACGCGCCGAAGACTCCCAGTCCAAAGAGGGCGATCGCCACCACGACCACGCCCACCACGGACAAGATCAGAGTCGGGTGGTACACGTCGATCAGGACGGCCGCTATCCCCAGAAGGAACAGAAGGCTGGACACGTTGGGGTCGCTGAATATCGAGATCAAGGTGGGGCTGATGCCCGGGGTGTTGATCGGGGCCGAGGCAGGGACCCCCAGGGCAGCCAGTGCCCCGGAGAGAGAGGTCGAATTGAGCACGCCGTCTATCACGTGGTACCGCAGCGCCAGTTCATCTGTGTAGGAGACACCGTGGGTGACCATAAGGCCGGTCGCCGTGTCGTTCCTTCCGTTGCTCCTGGTTAGCGTCTGCATGTACGAGGCGAAGGCGTC
>DASPPF010000067.1:0-8781 GCA_035625575.1 Nitrososphaerales archaeon
GAAGCCGCGACCTGTGGCAAGGGAGACCCGCAGCAGGGAGCACCGGTGTGGACGGGCGGCCCAGACACTCTGCTGGCGGGCATCAGGCTTGGTTCCAGGTGAGAGCTTGGCAACAAGTGGACTCAACGAGCTCGTCATAGCCGCCGCGTCGAAGCTGAAGGTGGACGACGCCGTCGCGCTCTCTATCGAAGGCCGTGAGCAGATGGTCAGGTTCGCGAACAACTCGGTCACGGTGGCAAATCAAGTCCAGGAGACGGAGCTGACGGTCTACCTCGCAAAGGACGGAAGGCGGGCCATAGCCGCGACCTCCAATCCCGACGAGGCGAAGGTCAAGCGCTTCGTTGGTGACCTGTTCGCCTCGATGAAGGGCCTGCCGAAATCGGAGTATGTTCCGCTTCCCAAGACGGCGATGACGTATCGGCCCGTGGCCCGGCGATACGACAAGAGGGTGGCCAACCTGGGCGGAAAGATCTCGGAGTTGGCTGGAACGGCCGTAGACTCGGCACGCGAAGCGGGTGGCAAGAGGTCGGCCGGAGTGATCGAGGCCTCGACGACTTCGTTCTCGATACTGACGTCGAGCGGGACCAAGGGGTCAGATTCGAGGACGTCAATCACTCTCAACATCAGGTCCTTCTCAGACAACGACGCGAGCGGTCACGGACTCTCGTGCTCGTCTGGCCTGTCCGGTTTCGACCCCGCCGAGGCAGGGCGCAGGGCGGGGGAGGCTGCCAAGATGATGACCCATGCATCAGAACCCGAGGCTGGAGAGTACCAAGTGCTCCTGAGCCCCGCTGTCGCTTCCAATCTGATCGAGACAATCGCCTCAGCCACGTCCGCGTTCGCGGTCGATGCCGGAATATCCTACCTGGCCGACAAGCTGGGGAAGAAGGTCGCATCGGAGAATTTCTCACTCACAGACCACGGATACCTGGAGGGATGCCTCGGTGGGAGGGGCTTCGACGACGAAGGGACTCCCACCCGATCGACGCCCCTGATCAAGGCCGGAGCGCTGGAGAGCTACATTCACAACCTGACGACGGCCGCGAAGTGGAAGACCCAGAGCACGGGCAACGCCGGACTAATCCAGCCGCACCCCTGGAACATCGAAGTGGGCGCCGGAGACTCCAGCTATGACGAGATGTTCAGCGCGATGACGAAGGGGATAGTCCTGACCAGCAACTGGTACACCAGGTTCAACAACTACAGGACCGGCGAGTTCTCAACCGTGCCTCGCGATGGTGCCTACCTCGTCGAGAACGGGAACGTCGTGAAGCCGCTGAAGGGCATGCGTCTAGGCGACGCGCTGGAGAGGATGTTCTCGTCGGTCAGGCTGCTCTCGCGCGACAGGGAGTGGGTCGAGTGGTGGGAGGTGAGCACTCCGACCCTCTGCCCTTGGATCCTCGTTGACGGCGCGAAGATAACCCGCGCCTACGACTAGCGGACCACCGGAAGCGCGGCGAGGGACGCCTGGATGGACTCTTGGGGCGGCGCGTAGTCAGTCAGGCTGTTGCTGAGCTTGTCCTCGTAGGCCTTCAGGTCCAGCAGGCCGTGGCCGCTGAAGTTGAACAGGATCACCTTCTCTTCGTTGTTCTTCTTGCACTGGAGGGCCAGCTCGACGGCGCCCTTGATGGCGTGGTTCGTCTCAGGGGCTGGGACTATCCCTTCGGTGCGCGCGAAGAGCATGCCAGCCTCCATTATCTCGTTCTGCGAGTACGCAACGCTCTTCATCTGACCGGACGCGATCAGTGCCGACATGGAAGGCGCCTTGCCATGGTATCTCAGGCCGCCCGCGTGGATGGGTGGGCACTGGTACTTGTGCCCCACGGTGTACATCTTCACCAATGGAGTCATCTCGCCCGTATCACCGTAGTCATACCTGTACTCTCCCCTCGTGGTCGAAGGCACAGCCTTCGGCTCGACGGCGACGAACTCGGTCTCCGACCCGCCTCTCAGCCTTTCCCTCATGAAGGGATAGGCGAGCCCGGCGTAGTTGCTGCCTCCACCTATGCAGCCTACGACGTAGTCCGGCGTCTCGTCGAACTCATCCATCTGCGCGACGGCCTCCTGGCCTATCACAGACTGATGGAGAAGGACGTGGTTGAGGACACTCCCGAGGGAGTACTTCGTGTCGTCGTGGGTCACGCAGTCCTCGACCGCCTCGCTTATCGCGATTCCGAGACTGCCGGGGTGGTTCGGGTCCTTGTCGAAGAAGCTCTTCCCCACTCTGGTCTGAGGGCTGGGCGAGGCGTGCACCTTCGCGCCGTAGACCTCCATCAGGGTCTTTCTGTACGGCTTCTGGAGGTAGCTGCTCCTCGTCATGTAGACGGTCAGGTCGATGCCAAAGAATGTGCACGCGAGCGCGAGTGCGCTTCCCCACTGGCCCGCGCCAGTCTCAGTGGTCAGCCGGCGGGTCCCTTCCTTGCTGTGGTAGTACGCCTGCGCGACAGCGGTGTTCGGCTTGTGGCTCCCGGCAGGGTTCAGGTCTTCCCTCTTGTAGAATATTTTCGCCGGTGTCGCCAGAGCCTTCTCGAGTCGGGTCGCCCTGTAGAGCGGAGTCGGTCGCCCGAGGCGAAGGTAAGTCTCCCGCACCTCCTCGGGGATCGGGATGAACTCGTCGGTTGAGACCTCCTGCCGGACACACTCCTTTGCAAACAGGCGAAGGAGCGCCTCGGGCGAGACTGGCTGCATCGTCTTCGGGTCGAGGGGCGGCGGCAGCGGCGCCTTCAGATCGTGCAGGATGTTGTAGTAACTCCTTGGGAGCTCGTCCGGTTTCAGAATCGCCTTCAGCTGGGTCTGGCTCATGGGAGACCCCTCGCCAATGACGAATATATGCAATCCAGCTCATTTCTGTACATTCGGGGCGAAGCAGGGATGACCAGAAAGGCTCAAGAACGCTCGTTTTCGTGCACGGCCCCGTGTGGTCGAACGTCCGCAAGCAGTTCCAGAGACAAGTCGTCAGGCCGGAGATAGTGAGGAAATTCATCGAGTGCGGAATGCGGGTCGGCGAGGACGACAAGATCTACGTGGGCAATGTGGAAGTGGACTACACGGCCGTTGCCAGGGCGCTTGACGTAGACAGGCGCGTCGTCAAGCAGACAGTGCAGCAGATTCGAGGGAACATGTACCTCAACTCCCTGTTCTCGAAGACCATGCCACTCGGAACGAGTCTGGTCGACCTGGTCTCCCAGCTCGGGTACACAGGGATCGTAATCGAAGCCGATCCGAAGTCGCCGGGAGTGATGGCAGCGGTCGCGGAGATTCTGTCCAGGCACGGCACAGTGGTCAGGCAGGCAGTGGCTGAAGATCCCGAGATGGTTCCCGACGCCAAAATGACCCTCGTGGTGGAAGGGCAGCTCTCGGGTCAGGCCATAGAGGAGCTCCATGCCCTAAAGGTTGTCAGAAGCATCAAAATTCTGAAGTGAATTGATGGTTCTGCCCGAGTTCGGCCGTCACTCGCGCTGCAGGATTACCTTGGCTGTCGGGCGCGTCCTAGTGACCTTGTCGAAGCACGAAGGACAGGTGACGTATCTCGATTCCGACCTCGTCCTCCACACGTAGCCGCACCTGTGGCACCTCATGACCCCGGGCACGCTTGGGTCGAGCGCTGTGCGCCGTGGCGCCGCGGACGCAATCGAACTGATGCCGAGGTTTCCGACGACCTCGTCGATGGTGCCACCTTCGACCAGACCTATCTTGTAGAGCCCCGCCAACTTCCGCGCGAGGTCGGTCGCCCCGGGGAGGCAGACGATGTACGCCCTAGAAGGCGAGGTGTCCAGGACCTTCGTGTAGGTGTTGATCACTTCCTCTTCGCCGATCTTCTCTGCTGAGGAGTAGGCGTCGAGAATCACCCTCGCATTGGGGTCTGCCGTGGCGGAGAGACTGGCTGTGTGCTCGGCGCCCGATTCCCCTCTGAGCCTGGCCGGGGCCTCGACCCTAAAACCAAGGGCAAGGAGGTAGCGCTTGACGGAGTCGGTTAGCCTTGCGGCCATCTCCCCGGTAGAGGGCTCTTCCACAGGAGCCATTCACGAGTTAGTTCTCGCGCTCTTAGATAAGCGTTGGGCCGACTTCCAGCGTCCCCGAAAAGACCCTAACGGCCGCTGAGATGAAACTCACAGAACCGGGCGCCCTTGCTCTCGCACAGCGTCTCCTCGCAGAACGTCTTTGACTCGAAGACCATCTCGTACAGCCCCGAGAGGTAGCCCCGTATGAAGTCGCAGCCGTGTCCCTTGTCGATGCCCCTGGTCATCGCCGAGTTGGTGACCTGGACAACCGCGGACTTTGCTGCGAAGTCGAACTTGGACGTGGTGACGCGCCCCCAACCCATCACGGTCGTGTAGTCGTCGACGAGCTTCACGAAGTCCTCGTGGCTCGCCTCCCTCTTCATCCTTCCGAGAGGCTCGAGAAAGGGTTCGGCGGCAGCCTTCCCTATGTTGTACCAGATCATCTCCGAGCCCGCCCCGAACTTGGCCGTGCTCCACCTGACCATGTTCCTGAAGGAGAAGCTGAGGAAGAGAAGCAGGTCCCCCAGCTCGGGCTCCGAGAGCTGGCCTGTCGCTCTGTCGAAACTCAGCCTCTTCAGAAGGTTGTACATCTTCTCGCTGTCGTCTGACGCCACGAGATCTTTCAGGAAGCTCGCGCTCCGCGAAGGACAAAAACGTTTCTAAGGGCTCGGCGCGGACTTGCGGCATGGCGTCGGCTTTCAGTCTCGCGATTGACGTGTTCTACGTGGTGCTGACCCTCCAGGCCTCGGTTTTCAGCTTCCGACTCCTCGCCGCCCTCAAGGGAGGGGAGATATCGCGGTCGTGGTGGTTCATCGCGTCGGGAATGATCCTGTTCTTCACGGGGAGCCTCTTCCAGCTCTACATGGACGTCACGGGCACCTACGACCTGGCGGCCCTCCAGCCGCTGCTCGCCACATCATCGGCGCTCCTCTTCGCTGGCATCTACCTCGAGTACAGATTCTGGCAGCTCAGGTGAGCCCCGGGCTGTACGACGCCGCAGTGATGCACGACTTCTTCGTCGATAGGCTGGTCAGGCCCCGCGGCTTCCGATGGCTCTTCGGAGTCGCCGACGAGAAGGCTCGGCAGGGCGGCGGCAGCGTTCACGGGGTTTCTCAGCAGGATGTGAGGGGAGGAAACGCCGTGAACCTTGCCCACGCGCTCGCGACGCTCGGCGCAAAGGTCCTTCTGATTACCCACAGCGACGCCGAGCACTCGGGGATGCTCAGGAAGTCCTTCGATGGTCTCCGCGCGGAGGTGAGAATCAAGCCGCTGCCTCCCGGGCTGACCGTCTCGCTCGAAGGAAGCGTCAACGTAATGCTGAGCGACTCGGGGGGCGCGGCGAGCTTCCCGCCGTCTCTCCTGACCGAGCAGGACTGGGACTCCCTCCGCCGCTCCAGGATTGTCTGCTGCGTCAACTGGGCGGCCAACAGGAAAGGGACAGAGCTCCTCTGCGCTCTGCGGAGCAAGCTGGGGCAGCGAAAGACACTGTTCCTCAATCCGTCGGACGTCAGGGACAGGTACGGAGACTACAGAGCACTTCTCGGGAGGATGCGCGAGAGGCGCGTCGTCGATTGGGTCAGTATGAACGAGTACGAGGCAGCCTCCACCTCCCGGGCGCTCGGACTGGGGAACCTGGGCCCCCGTCGCGCCTGCCTCGAGATAGCCAGGGCGCTCAAAGCGAGAGTCGACGTTCACACAGAGGACGCGGTCCACACGAGTCTGGGTTCTGGAGTGACTTCCGTGGCGACCAGGCGCGTGAAGCCGAAGCGACTCACGGGAGCGGGGGACGTCTGGGACGCGGCCTCGATAGCTGCGTTCCTGCGCGGAATGGGCGACAGGGACAGGCTGGAGTTCGCAAACGCCGCGGCGAGGCTCTTCGTGAAGTCGGGCGGTCCGGTGCCGCCGACCCTCGCCGAGGTCAGATCGGCTCTTCGCTAGTCACTTCTCGAGCATTCGGGAGAAGGTCCAAGCCACGGTGCTCAGGATTTCGTTCAGTCGTGCCTTCTCCCTGTAGTTCCCCACGATTACTTTGCTGATGGCGCCCTGGGACTCCTCTACGTCGAAGCTGAGCTCCTTCCCCTTCGTCAGTTTGCCTTGGGTGACAAGTTCCTGGTCCTTGGCGCGCATCCCCTGCAGTATCTTGCCCAGAAGGAAGGTCTTGAAAGGAGGGGTCGACTGGCGGAGCTTGAGGCCGTCCTTCGGTTCGATTATCACGCTGTCGGAGGTGACCGAGGCAGTCGCGATCACCCCGCCTCCCTTGTCCTGCTTCAGCTCTCTGGTCTCGGCGACCTCCTTGGCCTCGTCCATCATCTCTATGGCCGGCCTGAAAGTCGAGGCGCGGAGCGACGCGTCGACCAGCGCCAAGGTCTCCTTCAGCCGCTCCATCTCCTCCTGCAGCTCCGCGATTCTGTTCTCCAGCCAGAGCTTCAGTTCCGCGGCCTTCTTCACTTGGTCCTCCTCGATGGCCACGAGCGGGCGGTTCCGGCCACTTGCTAAAAACCTTCATTGCCGTCGGAGCCGACCGAAGGGCAAAGAATGAAACTACTCCGGATTCCGTCGCGGGAAGTCCGGCCGCTAGGCGACCTCGGTCAGGACACGAGTGTCCGACTGAACCGCCTCAAACCCCTACATTCGCTTGAGTATGGCCTGCGTCATCTCGCGGGTGCCCGCTTTTCCTCCTAGGTCGTAGGTGGTCTGCTTCCCCTCCTTCACCACCTCGAGGGTGGCGCCGAAGACGGCAGAGGCCGCCCTCCTGAATCCGAGGTACTCCAGCATCCAGGCGGCCGAGAGGACGGTCGCGACAGGGTTCACCTTGTCCATTCCCTTGTACTTCGGAGTGCTCCCGTGGGCTGGTTCGAACATCGCGTAGTCGTCCCCGAAGTTACCGGAGTAGACCATCCCGATGCTCCCTATCAGCCCCGACGCCTCCTCGGACATGATGTCCATGAAGAGGTTCGTGGAGACGAGGACGTTCTCGTTGAACCTCTGGGGGTTCTTTACCAGTTGCTGGGAGAAGTTGTCTATGAAGAGGTCCTCCAGCTCGATTCCCGGGAAGCCCCTCTTCACCTCCCTGGCGCAATCGAGGAAGAGGCCATCCGTGACCTTCAGGATGTTGGCCTTCGAGATTGCGACGACCTTCTTCCATCCCCTCCTCTTGGCCTCCTCGAAGGCGAACCTTGTGACCTTGGTCGACTTCGCCTTGGTGATCAGCCTTACCGCAACAGCCACTTCGTCCGAGAGCCTGTGCTCTATGCCAGCGTAGAGCCCCTCGGTCGCCTCCCTCACGCAGACGAAGTCGACCTCGCCGAGCGGTCCGACCTGTCCTGGGAAGGTCTTCACCGGCCTGACGTTCGCGTAGAGGTTGAACTTCTGACGGATGCTAACGGCGACGCTCCTCGGGGTTCCCGGAATGGGATAGGAAGTCGTTGGCCCCTTCAGACAGCAGTCGGAGCTCTCGAGCACCTTCCAGGTTTCGTCCGGGAAGAAACTGGGCCCCTTGTGCTTCTCCCACCACTCGGCCCCCGCGTCGCACGGGCGGAGCTCGACCTTTGCGCCACTCGCCCTTATCACTCTCAGCGCAGACTCGACCAATTCGGGGCCGGTGCCGTCGCCCTTGATCACAGCGACCTTCTTTGCCGATGCCAACGAGGACCTCGCCCTCTTCTGTTCTTAAAACGATTCTACCACTGTCATCCGAGTATCCTGAACCCCTTTGCGCGCCTCGGCTCTGTCTTGACGACTTGGACGGAATCGACCCGCGCGCCGGGTGGTCCGTGCCTCATCCAGTCCACCAACCTCTCGACCGACTCCTCGTCACCCTCGAGTACCGCCTCCACCGAGCCGTCAGCGACGTTCCTGACCCACCCCGCGACGTTCTCCGCGTTCGCGAGCTCCGAGAGTGACCCCCGGAAGTAGACGCCGTGGACGAGACCGCGAACCCGAACCTTCATCGCGGTTCGCACCTCAGACAACCTCAGCTTGGCGGGAAGAGGATGTTGACGATGCCCTCTCTGACGAACGAGACGGCCAGGGCCGCTATGAGGAGGGCGGTGATGCTTGTGAGTGCGCGCGTCCCGTTCTCTCCCAGGATTCTCTGGACCCAGTTGCTCCTGTCCAGAATCGCGTACGCGACGAGCGAGTTCAGGGTGATCACGACGAAGGCGAGGAAGGGTCCATAGGGAGGGTTGGCCAGTATCACAACGGTCGATATCGCGCCTGGACCGGCCAGCAGGGGAGTCGCGAGCGGGAAGACGGCCACTTCCGAAGGCTGGGCCTTCGGCTTGCCCTCCCGTCCGCCCAGATGCTCGAAAGCCACCGCGAACAAGACTATGCCACCAGCTATTCGGAAGTCGTTTATCGTAATGCCGAGAGCCGCGAAGATGATCCAACCCACGTAGGCGAAGACGAACAGGATTATGGTTGCCACAACGATAGATTGTCTAACGATCCTCTTCCTCTGTTCGGGGTAGTCCTGGGTGACCGCCATGAAGATGGGAACGGTGCCGAAGGGGTCGAAGATGGAGAATAGGAGGACGAACGACTGGACGAAGAGAGCCGGGTTGAACGCAAAGAAGGTGGAGAGCAGAGACAAGCCGCGCTAGCTATCCGTCTCCAAAGAAATAAATACGATGAAGGCTCGAAATTCTACGTGCCCGAGGTCGCGGTCGACCGGAACGAGCTGGAAGAGAGGCTATCGAAGATAATCGACCCAGAATTGGGCCGTTCCATCACGGAGATGAAGCTAATCGACAGGCTCGAGGTTGCGGGGTCCTCCGTCGAC
>DASPPF010000068.1:0-2484 GCA_035625575.1 Nitrososphaerales archaeon
CTGAGACAGGAGAGAAGGGAATCGATAAGATGTCAGAGACCAGCCCAACCGATTACGACGGGGCCGACTCGTCGCCGCCGCAGCAGGGCGGGGGAGGACTCGCGAAGGTCGTCCAGTGGTTCGACACCCGGCTCGGCCTCTCCCACGAGCTGCTCCGCCCGGCTCCAGCGTATTCGGTCAACCCCTTCTATTGGCTCGGCGCCCTAGCTGTCGTGGCCTTTGCGATTCAGGGAATCACGGGGCTGATGATGATGCTCTACTACATACCGACTCCGAGCCAGGCCTACTCCTCCACCCAGTTCATCTTCCAGAACGTCAGCTACGGGACGTTCCTGGAGACTGTCCACCTGTACACCGCGTACGCGATGATAATGCTCGCCTTCATGCACATGATGAGGGGCTACTTCGTCTCGGTCCACAAGAGCCCTCGGGAGCTTATGTGGGTCGTGGGGATGGGCATGGGCTTCGTCACCCTCGGGTTCGGGTTCACCGGCTACCTCCTCCCGTGGACGATAGTCTCGAAGTCCGCGACCGACGTGGGGGTGGGCATGATCGACGCGCTGCCGCAGCCCATATCCAACTTCCTCAGCTTCCTCGTGATTGGGGGAGGCGGCTCCGCGGAGCAACTGCTCAGGTTCTACGACCTCCACGTGGTCGTCCTCCCAGGGGTGCTCCTCCTGCTCCTCGTCACCAAGATGTACATGCTCGAGACCCACGGCGTCTCCGAACCCGTCACGGGTCCGGACCCTCCTCCGGCCAAGAAGCGGAGGCTGATTCCCATCTTCCCCGACCTCTCCTTCTACCTGCTCGAGCTCGCGTGCATCTTCGGCTCCGTGATGCTCCTCGTCTCGGTGGCCTTCCCGCTGACCCTCGGTCCAGAGTACTCGCCGGCGCTCGCGGGCCAGACTGCCGCCCAGCCTGACTGGTACTTCCTCTGGATCTACCAGATACTGAAGATAAGCGTCTTCGAGGGGCCGGGGTTGCCGGTTGCTCTCGGGCTCGTGTCGCTCATCTTCGTGGCGCTTCTCCTCCTCCCGTTCATAGACCGGGGCAGAAGCAGGAGAATAGCGAACAGGATGAAGTTCATCACTGTCGGCGCGATCTTCGTCGCCGAGGTCGCAGTGCTCGCTGTCTGGGGGCACTTCACCCCCGGCGCGATTATCCCGGCAGAGCAGGCGGTCCTCGTGCTCGGCGGGACTGCCCTCCTCGTTGCCCTGGTCTCCCTCCTGAGCTACAGGCTCGTCTTCCGGAACCTCGCCAAGGGAACCGCGCCCCTGGGTACCGCCCCCTCCTCGCCGGCTCCCTACGCGTCGAGGTCCTTCGACACGGCGTCGTTGTGGACGGCGGGGAGCTTCGTGCTAGTGCTAACCCTTGGGACATTCGGCATCAGCGGACTGATCGGCTCAGCGGTCTCGCTCCTGGCTCAGGGATACGCGAGCAGCATGCTCCTCCCAATCGCGCTCGCCTCTGCGGAGCTGGCCGTCGCCATCCTCGGGGCCGTCTACCTGCTCTACAGGCTGGACCTGGGCACGGGCTCGATAAAGCGCAGGATTGCGGCATTCGAGGTAGGGTGGAAGGATTGACCGAGCCCGGAGAGGACATCGGTCTGAGGATCGTAGCCCTCCTCATCATCGCCTCGGTCGCGTCGGTGGCCACCCTCTGGACGCTCAACCCGACTGGCTCGACGAATGAGACGACCTTCGCGGTCTATCTGGCCGTCAGTCTCTTGTCTTTCGCGATGATATCGTACATTTACAGAAGCAGCAAGAGCGGCGACGGAATAGGAAGGCTGCCCATGATTGCTGGCTGCGCCTTCATATCCGCCCTCTTGTTCCTCGGTTTCTTGGCCTAGGCCTGCCACCGGCAGAAGAGAGATACGCCTTCACCATCCTTAGCGTGAACATGTCGAGCTTCATGCGGGCGGCCTTCTTGGGGTCCACCCACTCATAGTCCTGTATCTCCTTCCCGTCGACCCTGACCTCCTCGGTCTTGCACCTGCAAACGTAGTCGAAGAAGATGAAGTGCCTCTTCTCCCAGAATTCCGTGCTGAATATCGCCTCCTGCGTCATCAGGAACCGGATGTCCTTGACATCCAGCCCGACCTCCTCCCTGATTTCGCGTCTGAGCGCCTCCTCGAGAGTCTCGCCAACCTCGACGTGGCCGCCCGCTATGGTGTACCTGTCGCCCCACTTGTGGGATCGGGCGAGGAGCATCTGCCCCTTCTTGTTCAATATGATTGCGCCGACTGTTGGCTCCGGGTATCTCTGAGGTTCTCCCAAGCTCTGCACCGCACTCTAGACGGACTAGAATAAGTTTGAGGGACCGAAGTAACAAATTGATAAGACGCGACCACCAGCCCAAGTCGACTTCACAGTGGCGCTCCTCCCTTCGCCATGCCCGGCTTGTGGTTGTATTGAGACTTCGTGCGCCGATTGTTCAGCCCCGGAGTCCTGCTCGAACTGCGTCGGCTGCTGCTGTCCGCCG
>DASPPF010000069.1:0-13669 GCA_035625575.1 Nitrososphaerales archaeon
AGGGATTCGAACCCACGGTCTCTGACGCTTCCGCCTTCAGCTCCGAAGGCTGACGCCTTAATCCGTGCTAGGCTACGGGCCCGGTCGCGTGCCGGCGCCCTTCATTAATTAAGAGATGACCCTGCGCACGTTCTTCGCGACTGGGCTCCTGATCAGCCCTGCGTCGGAGACGATGGAAGTGACCAGCTCGGGCGGAGTCGCATCGAAGGCCGGGTTCCCCACTGGTATCCCTTTGGGTGCGATTCGTCTTCCCCTTATGCTGACGACCTCGGAGGCGCTCCTCTCCTCGATGACCACCTGGTCGTGAGTGCGCTCGAGGTCGAACGTGGAGCGGGGGGCCGCGGGGTAGAAGGGGACCCGGTGTCTCTTGGCCAAGACCGCAATCTGGTAAGTCCCTATCTTGTTGAAGACCCAGCCGTCCCTCGTTATCCTGTCGGCGCCGACGACCACTTTGTCCACGGCGCCCCCGCTCATCGTGTATCCCACCGCGGTGTCGGAGATGAGCCTGCAGTCGAATCCGTCCCTGAGGAGTTCGAAGGCGGTCAGCCTTGCCCCCTGCAGAGCCGGCCTGGTCTCTGGGACCAAGACCTTGACGAACTTGCCAGCCTCTCTCGCAGCCCTGAGCACGCCTAGCGCTGTCCCATAGCCGACGGTGGCGAGCGCACCAGCGTTGCACTGGGTCATGACGGTGTCGCCGTCCTCGATGAGCTCCGCTCCGACCTTCCCCAGCCTCTTGTTGGCCGCGACGTCCTCCTCCTCCATCTCCTTCACTTCGGAGACGACGGCATCCCTCGCTTCCCGCGCCGTCGGGGCACGCCGGGCGGCGCGGACCACCCTGTCGACGCCCCAGAAGAGGTTGACAGCCGTGGGGCGGGTGGACTTTAGCAACGCCGCGGCTTTCTCCACGTCCGCCATGAGCCCCCCCTTCTCGGCGGCCCGGGACTCGAGAGCCGATAGCGCGACTCCCATCGCCGCCGCCACGCCTATCGCTGGTGCTCCCCTCACCACCATAGTTCTAATCGCTTCGGCCACCTCGGCGGGCTTGGTGTAGGACCTGTAGACGAGCCTACGAGGGAGGACCGTCTGGTCGATCATCCTGACGGAGCGCCCCGACCACGTCACGGTGCGAAGAGTGAAGAAGTCCTCCAACTGTCCCAAGCCCGCCCCAACGACACAAAAGGTTTCCGAGGAGCCGCTAAAGGTTAAAGGCCTAACCGAGGCTGGCGGACGAAGATTACAATTGGCAGAGCCGAGGGCAGAAGCCACGGAGACTCCGCCCGTGGACGGCGAGCTGAAGGATGGCAAGGTCGTGGTCCACGACCCCACGAGGTTCGCGGAGCTGGAGGAGTCTGGCTACGGCGTCAGGGAGGGCAAGTCGCTGGTCCTGAGGGAGTACGAGGCGCTCTATCTGCTCTATGGCAAGAAGCTGAACCTCATCGGCAAGGCGGGGAAGCCGGTGGACTTCGAGAGCCTCGCGGAGGAGACCCAGCTCAAGGCCAGGGATTCGTGGACCAAGTTCATCATCTACAGGGACCTGAGGAGCAGAGGGTATGTGGTCAGGGAGGGCTTCGGCTTCGGGACCGACCTCAGGGTCTACGAGCGCGGCGACTACCCGAAGAAGGCGGCGAAGTACGTCGTCTTCGCCCTCGACGAGGGAATCGAGAGGAAACTGAAGGACCTCCAGGAGTCCGTCAGGGAAATGGCCAAGATGGGGAAGGAGGCCATAATCGCCGTGATAGAGAGGAGGGGCGAAGTGATCTACTACAGGGTCAGCAAGGCGAGGTTCTGAACTCGGAATGGCGCTGGGCTCGTTTCTGCGAATCATCAGGCCCGTGAACTGCGGGATGATTGGCCTGGCGGTCTGGGTGGGCGAGTTTGTGTCGAGGCCGCCCACGGTTCCCTTCTTCCAGAGCGTCCTGGGTTTCCTCACCGCCTTCTTCCTCTGCGCCTACTCCATGGTCGTAAACGACGTCTACGACGTGGAGGTGGACAAGGTGAACCAGCCCACGAGACCGATCCCGAGCGGAAGCATCTCCATCTCAGGCGCGACCCGGTACTCGGTCCTGCTTCTTCTGGTAGGGATGGCCTTCGCCGTGCTCAGCCTCAACCCCGCCGCGGTTGCGATAGCCGCGGCCTACGCGTTCCTGTCGTGGCTCTACAACTACAGGGCGAAGAAGAGCGGGCTCGCCGGGAACCTGATCGTGGCGTCCTCTCTCGCGATCCCGTTCGTCTACGGCGGCGTGATATCCGGAGGAAGCGTCTTCAGCTCGTTGCTCCTCGTCATGGCGTTCACATCCTTCTTCTCTGGAGTCGGTCGCGAGGTCGTCAAGGGCGCGGCGGACGTCGAGGGAGACTCGAAGCGCGGCATCAACTCGTTGGCAAGGACGCGCGGAGCCAGGGCCGCCGGCTTCGTCGGCGCCGCCTTCTTTCTTCTCGCCGTTGTCACGAGCTGGCTGCCGCTCTTCCTCGCGCTGGCCAACGTGATCTACATCCTCGGCGTCTGGATCCCTGACGCCATCTTCGTGCTGCTCGCGGTCTCCGTGGTCAGGAACAGCGGGGCGGAGAACGCCCACAGGGTGAAGAGCAGGGCGCTGGTCGGCATGCTGGTCGGCCTCATTGTCTTCATAGGCGGCGGGCTCTGACGTGCTCTCCGAGAAGTACAGGCCCAGGAGCCTGGACGCCATGGTCGGCAACGAGGTCGCCAGGGCCAAGTTCCTGGCGTGGCTGAAGAAGTGGAAGGACGGTTCCAAAGCCGCGCTTCTGGTCGGTCCCCCGGGCACTGGAAAGACGACGACGGTGCACCTGGCGGCCGAGGCGCAGAACCTCAACCTCGTTGAGCTGAACGCCAGCGACAGCAGGACGAAGGAGAAGCTGGGCAAGAAGATGGGTGCAGCGATTTCGAGCACGAGCCTCCTCGGGGAGAGGACGCTCGTCTTCCTTGACGAGGTGGACGGCCTCGCCGGAAGGGCTGACTACGGGGCGATCGATTTCATCAAGGACGCGGTCAGAAACAGCGCCAACCCGATAGTGATGGCGGCAAACAACCCCGACGCAGACGAGGTCAGGAAGCTGGCCAGCGTCACCGCGAAGATAGACTTCGTTCCTCCTTCGACGGGCGAGGTTCTCGTTTTCCTGAGGCACATAGACCGGGAGGAGAGGCTGGGGCTCGCCGACTCACGGATGCACGCGATAGCCGAGTCTTCACACGGCGACCTCAGGTACGCGCTGAATGCGCTCCAGGGCGGCGGAGAGGGCGGAAAGGACCGGGACATGACCGCGGCGCAGGCCATCGGCGCCTTCCTGGCAGCGCCAGACCGGGAGGAAGCCCTCCGGGCGCTCCGGGCGTATCCGGGTCAGCCGAGGGACAAGCTGAGGGACCTCTTCTCGAGCGTCGTGTCGGCTAGGTTGCCGGAGGCGGAAAGGGCGAGAGCCCTCGGAGCCCTCTCGCGGGCCGACCAGCTGATGGGGCGGATTATGCGAACGCAGGAGTGGAGGCAGCTGAGGTACCTCGACCCAATGCTCAGCACCGAGTTCCGCCAGGCTCTGGGAAAGGAGAAACTGAGATACTCGCAGGAGGCTGTGCCCTGGCCTCTGCAGCTGAGACTCTGGAACGATTCGAGGAAGGTCAGGGAAATCAGCGCGCTCGCGGGCCGAAGGCTCGGCATCGGAGCCAGGAGCGGTCTCGTAGAGGACTTCCCGTACCTGATGCAGCTCTCGGCCGAGAAGGGGTTCAGGGACGAGCTCCTCTCTAGCCTGGGCCTGGACGAGACCTTCGAGAAGTTCATCGTGAAGGAGTCGGCAGGCCGCAGGGTCGCGCAGCGGCGGGCGGTCAGAACCTAGCCGAACGAGCGCTGCAGCGGCACTTCGGTGGCGTTCTTCCAGTCAGAGAGCAGCCTGTTGAGCGCCGCAACGTAGGGGCTGTCGTGATCCACCCTGAATATCCTGATCCTGTTGAAGCGCTTCTCGGTTATCAGCCCGGCCTGCGCGAGGAACTCTAGGTGGCGGGCGGCGGACGAGTGGGAGAGGCCCGACCTGCGGGTTATCTCCGAGATGTTCAGCTCCCCGCTCTCTAGGAGGACGGTCAGCACCTTCGTCCTCCCGTAGGAGGAGAAGAGCTTCTCAACCTCTAACATCGGCCATCATCCCCTTCTCCAGCTCGCCCACGAGCTCCTTCGCAGAGACGAGCGACAGCCCTATCATCGTGGTCCTGCCCCTCATGCCCCTGCCCGAGAGCTGCGTTTCTATGATGCCCTTCCTTGAGAGCTCGTTGACGTCGTTCCAGACCTGAGTGTGGTGGTTAGCAGTCACGCCCAGGTCCTCGCAGAGGACGGCGTAGCTCTTCTCCACCTCGCCTATGGTGACCTGGGTCGAGTCACCCTTCTTCAGCAGGTTCGACACAGCCATCAGTATCAGCCTCTGGTGCTTGGTCAGGTAGCTCAGCTCCTCCTTCCTGAACTGCGGAGGCAGCGAGGATTTTGCTGCGCGTATGTGCTCCGGGAGGACGCGCGGCGACTCGGCCATGTCGGCCAGCTTACCGGCCCTGTACACCAGGTCCAGAGCGTAGCGCGCGTCACCGTAGGTGCCGGCTATGCTAGCGGCGAGCTGGATGCAGCTGTCGTCCAGCGCGCCGTCGCTGAATGCCTCCTCGCTCCTGGAGGCAATGATGTCGAAGAGCTGGTTGGCAGAGTACGGCTCCAGGGCTATCTGGTTCCACTGGAGGGAGCTGAGCGTGCTTCCGTCCACCATCTTGAGGTAGTCGAGCGTCTTGGAGATCAGGAGAGACGAGAAGACCTGGGCTCCCTGGGCCGTCTCCCTCAGTCGAGTAATCGTGTAGAGCGAGGACGGGTCGGCGGAGATCAGGTGGTCTACCTCGTCGAAGGCGATTATCAGATGGGTCCGGTTGCTCTTGAGTCCCTCCACGAGCGCGTGGAGCAGCTCCTCGAATGAGTAGCCCCTGGACGGGTAGGCCTGACCGAGAGAATTGAGCGCCCTGACGAGCACGGCCTGCAGCGTCCTGTCGATCCTGCAGTTCACGTGGAGCATCTTGACCAGGTTTCCGTAGAGCGCGGCCTTCTTCTGGAGCGACTCGCCGAGCTTCTTGGCGAGCATCGTCTTCCCACTGCCGATGGGGCCGCAGAGCATGACGTTCTGGCTCACCTTGTTGGCGTTCTGGACGACGCCCTGGAAGTAGAGCTCCAGCGCCTTCAGCTGGTCGTCTCGGTGAGGAGTATCGCGAGGGAGAAACTCGGGGAGAAGGACGCTCTCGTCTCTGAAGACGGAACGCGACGGCAAGGAGGTTCTATGTCTCTGCGGCTTTTTGCTATATAATCGTGATTATTCATTGGATAGTATCATGAAGGGGGGGTTGGGTGAAAGTATTCCCGAAGAAACCCAAAAAGCATGCGCGGAGGACGGAGGGTCGTGAAGGCAGTAAGGTTCCACAGGCACGGTGGCCCGGAGGTTCTGCAGTACGAGGACGCGCCGGACCCGAAACCGAACGGCGACGAGGCGCTGGTAAGGGTCAAGGCGTGTGCGCTGAACCACCTGGACATCTGGGCGAGGAACGGGCTGCCGAACGTGGAGATTCCGATGCCCCACATCTCGGGCGCGGACGTCGCAGGCGTCGTGGAGTGGGTGCCCCCCGAGGAGAAGTTCATCCGGAGGGGAGACGAGGTCATCGTCAACCCCGGAATCGGTTGCGGCAGGTGCGACAAGTGCCTGCTGGGAATGGACGACCAGTGCAGGTACTACACGATTCTTGGCTACGGCAACGACGGCGGATACGCTGAGCTTGTGAAGGTGCCGCGGGTCAACCTGATCCAGAAGCCAGAGGGGATGAGCTTCACGGAAGCGGCCTCGTTCCCGCTGGTCTTCCTGACCGCCCACCACATGCTGGTGACGAAGGCGAGGTTGAGGGCGGGCGAGAGCGTCCTGGTCATCGGCGCGAGTTCGGGAGTCGGGACAGCGGCAATCCAGATTGCCAAGCTCTCGGGCGCGTCCGTAATCGCCACTGCGGGCAGCGACGAGAAGCTCTCGCGGGCGAGGGCGCTCGGGGCCGACCATCTTGTGAACCACTACAAGCAAGACATCGTCGAGGAGGTCAAGGGAGTCACGGGGAAGAGGGGCGTCGACGTCGTGGTCGAGCACGTGGGTAGGGCGACCTGGGACAGGAGCGTGAAGTCGCTTGCAAAGGGCGGCAGACTCGTCCTCTGCGGCGCCACCACCGGTGGGGAGGTGACCACCGACCTCAGGTATGTCTTCAGCAGAGAACTGACCATCTACGGAAGCTACATGGGCGGGAGAGGTGAGCTTCTGGAGGTGGTGGAACTGTTCAGGTCGGGCAGGCTGAAGCCTGTGGTGGACAGCACCTTCCCCCTCGCGAGGGCTGCAGAGGCGCAGACGAGGATGGAAAAGAGCGAGCACTTTGGGAAGATCGTGCTGACGGTCTAACGGACGATTCTGTAGGAGTGGGTTATCTTGACCCCGGGCCGCAGGGTGGCAGCCACGCTGCAGAACTTCGCCATGCTCTCGCCTATCGCCTCCTCGACGTACTTCGTCTCGAGCTGGCCGGAGAGCTCGTATTCCACGTGAATGGTCGTCCATGGCTTCGGATAGCCGTGCTCTGGCCTGTCTCCCTTCAGGAACACCCTAAGGGATTCGAGCTTCTGCTTCCTCTTGCCCAAGATAGCGACCACGTCCATGCCGGAGCAGGCCCCTAGGGAAGTCAACAATGCCCTCATGGGCGAGATGCCCTTCGGGGTCTCGTCATCGGCGTCATAGACCACGGGGTGTCCATTCAGGTCGGTGCCCAGGAAGACGTAGCCTCCGGCCCAGGAGACGTCGGCCAGCCAGCCATCCCTAGCCGACTTGGACAACCACCTGCGCCGCCTTTCCCGACACCGTGCCCTTCTCGATGAAGCTCCTGCGCGGCCACCTTGCCTCCGCAAGGGCCGAGAGAGCGTGCTTCCCGTTGCCCAGCTTGGAGGCCGGGAGGTTGAACGTCTCGGTGAAGTCCAGCATCTTCGATTTTGCGTCCTCAACGCTGAGCGGAATCTTCGGAGCGCCTCCGTCCTCCGGCATGATCATCGCCCAGATTCTGTAGGGAAGGTCCGGGTCCCTGCTCCAGTAGAAGCTGGCCTTCCTGACCAGCTTCGAGGCCTGGCCGAGTTTCCTGGAGATCGGCCCCCTCTTCGCCAGAAGCGAAGTCCGGAAGGTCACGTTCAGTATCTTGTCGTAGTCCTCCCAGGCGACGGTCCAGACGTCAGGATGGAACGCCTCCCGCAGGCCGCCGACGATCCTGAACCCGAGGTTCGCCACGATGTTTTCCTCGAGCGAGTAGCTTTTCTTGTCGGTCATCAGCCTCAGGCCCGTGATACTTGTCGTCCCCCAGCTGTATTCACCCCTCCTGCTCTTCAGGGGCATGTTCGCCGAGTGCGAGGCCGCGCCGTTAAAAGGATGATTTCTACTAGAATCCGTGCCTGAGCGGAAGCCGCGAGGCCAGCGTGGGCGTCTTCGATATTGTGAACGAGCATGCCTCGTCTCCCTCGGCGAGGCACTCGACCTCCGTGACCTCGTAGTCGGAGTTGAAGATTGTCGACATCAGCCCCCTGAGGTGCGCGCGGAAGAACGTACTCTTCCTTCTGATGTCTCTCTTCGCGTTGGACTCGCATTCGAAGAGGCCTCTCGCGCGTATCGACATCGAGTCTTCATCCCTCGAACCGATTTCGACCTGAGCGTATCCCAACGCCGTGTAAGTTCCGAGTATCTCGTCCAGCGAACGGACGGCCTGCTCCCTCCCGAGGTCGTCCAGGATTTCGTTAGCAGTGTACTTCCCCATCGCCTCGGCCATCTGGTCGACTATCGCGACGGCACCGCTCCCAAAGACGTCCCACAGGCGCGCGAACATTCCGTTCAGCGCATCCGTGCGCATGATCAGCGCACGCCTCTTGGAGAACATCAGAGGGAAGTTCTGCCTGTCCACCATGAACCCGTCCTCCGAGCTGAGGACCTCGACACCCTCGACGACGGTCAAGTCCAGCAGCGCCCTTCGGACCCTTGCGAGGTCCGTCGATTCCGTGATGTCGGCGAAGAAGCTCCAGACGCCCATCCTCGAATCGCTGGGCGCCGAAGTGAATCCTCCCATCACGATGACCCCGAGGTCCGCGACGAGTTTGGAAACCTGGGCGAGCGCTCCTGTGACGTTCCTCAGCCTGACCGTGAACTGGGCTAGGCGCCTGTCTGGGGCGTACTCCCAGATGGGGACGTCTTTCGGATTCTGCATAGGTTTCTCCGCAAAGTATTATAATGAATTCTAATTAAAGGTTGTGTCGGAAGATGCAAGGAAACCGTTCCCGTATAGAGAACCATGAGGGGAATATACGCGAAATCGGTATTCGGAACACGCATAGACTTATAGCCAATTCTATACGTGGTGGTCTCCCGTTAGGGAGGCGGGCATTTTGGAGCAAGTCATAGACAACAACCGCGGCAAGGAAGTAAGCGTCAGAACGGCGCAGCTGGTCCAGCTGCTGACGGAGATCGGTCCTGACATCCCGGAGATAGCGAGGAGCCTCGGGCAGTTCAAGGAGTCGGTCAGGTACAGATACAAGGAGAAGATCCTGAACAAGGGGTTCGCGGTCCAGGCTTCCGTAGACCACGAAAGGTTGGGGCTGAAGAGGCTTGTGGCAATCGTGGGATTCACGAAGGACTACGAGGAATATGCTCAAGCTATCCTGACAGCGATGAGCGAGTTATGCTATGTGCAGAGCTTCGCAAGGAGCTTCCCCAACGCCAGATATGTTGTGAACTTCAGTGTTCCAGCAGAGCACGTCTCGTCGATGAGCCAGTTCTTGAACGGTCTGAGGGAGCGCGGGATGTTCGACCATGTCCAACTCCTCGAGTTCGAGTGGTTCAGGAACCCGGCGATGAAGGCAGAGTTCTACGACTTCGATCAAGGCAGGTGGGACTTCGACTTCGCGGGGCCGCACACGGAGAACTTCGAGGCAGCCGCGTACCATCCGTCTGTCCCAACGAAGTTCGACGACACCGACCTACTCGTGATTAGGGAGTTGCAGAAGGACGCAAACAAGTCTCTCAAAGAGATAGCTGACAAACTCAAACTGAACTACAAGAAACTGGCTTGGCACCACAACGCCCACGTGGTGGGGAGGCACCTTCTCAGGGGTTACAGTATTCGATGGACTGGAACAAGGTACGACTTCAAGTTCGACAAGGCCCTTCATCGCAAGCACAGCTACATTTGGGGAGTAATCGTCGCCAAAGACGTTGACGAGCTCAACATGGCATTCATGCGGCAAAGGCTCAACCAGTTGCCTTTCTTGTGGGCCGAGGCCGGCGGTAGGAACTACTACGCCGAGTTTGCCTTCTCTGTCGACTACCTAACCGAGAGCCTCGTCTACATCACCGAAGCCGTTTCCAGAATCAAGGATCGCGTCACGATGCTCGCGATGGACCAGAGCAACGCGATTAGTTTCACGCTGGCACCCCAGTTGTTCGACGCGAAGAGCAGCCGGTGGCTATTCAACAAGGAAGAGCTGATGCGACGGTTCGAGAATCTCGTGCAGCAAATAAAAAGAGAATCAGGCTAGTAGTTTAGCCTGATCCCATTCCGCCCATTGGGTCCAGTGGACCGATTTTCAGCCCCAGCGCGGCTAGGACAAAACTAGCGCCGGTCAGGGCCAGCATCCCGTACCGAACTTTCTCGTCGAGGGTCATGAACACTAGGTTGGTTCCCAGCGTGATATAAGACTAAGCATTCACATAGTTGCGAGACAGTTGGCTCAAGTAAATTCCAAAGTTGGGCCTCAGCAACCATGAATCCCGCCAGGAAGCATTGGAGGCCGCGCGGCTGCGACGAAGGCTGGCACAACCGATTTGCCCTGACAAGGCAAGAGACCGGTCCCCTATTCGGCTGAGGTGCGCTTCAGGAACCAAATGACCGATGCTCTGGCCAGGACGGATCCCTGACGGCCCATCGAGCGGCGCATTAGTTGATTACTGGAAAGTCATGCAGCAGCAACGATGGCGGGGCAGCGGATGATGGAACCAACTAACCCTTTGGCTCGCTCCGAAGCTGCCTATCGAATCTACGGTTGGAAGACAGGAACCCTTCGGAATTAAGACCAGTCCCTAACGCTTTCGGGTCAAAGTCAGGAATCCCTCCTTCACGCTCTGGGCCCCCCTGTCCGTTCCGAACGCCTTAAAATCGGCGGGCGGCCAAACGCGTTTCCAAGTGGCAGACGTTCCCCAAGAGAAGCACCCACACATTCCTGCGAGGAACATAATCGACAGGCTCGTGCTCGGCGGGAGCGACGGAGCCATCGAAGGGGTCGCGACCACCGCTGCCCTGAACGCCGCGGGCTTGGGCTTCCGTGTCATACTCCTCGCGGGTTTCGCGTTCGCCCTGGCGGGAGGGCTCTCGATGTTCTTCAGCAGCTACCTCTCGACTCGCGCAGAGCTAGAGTCGCTTCGAATCGACGTCGAGCGGGAACGCATGGAGATAGAGACGGAACCAGAGGAGGAGCGCAGAGAGCTCGAGGAACTCCTGACCAAGGAAGGCTACGAGAAGGGAGAGGTCGACGTGATAATGAACAGGCTCACCAAGAACAAGGAGATGTGGCTCAGGGCCCAGCTCAGGCACGAGCTGCACCTCTATGCCGGCGAGCTCACGAGCGCTCCGGTCAAGCGCGCTGTGCCCGCTGGCGTCTCCTTCTTCGTCCTGGGGCTCCTGGCCCTGTTGCCCTACACCGCGGCGATAGCGAGACCAGACGCACTGGCCGCCTCTGCGGCGCTGTCGCTGGGCGCGCTCTTCGTGCTCGGCTCCAAGGCGTTCATTCCGCGCACCTTCAGCTTCAAGGAGGGCGTAAGGTCTGCGGCGGTAGGCGCCATAGCGGTCTGCCTCCTCTACGCGGTGGGGCTGCTGGCAGGGTCGCTGTAGGCGCCGGGCTCAGAGCCGTTAATTAGAGGGCACTGGCTCGACCGCGGCCGTGTCCGAGCAACCAGCCGACGGGGCTGCGCCGAGGCCCAGTCTCGTCTCCCAACTCCTCGTTCGTGGGCGCCTCTTGGCATTCGGAGTTGCCCTCGCGGTCGAGCTGGCGATATTCTTCGGCGCGATGGTGTATCCAATCGCCCCTTCGCAGCAAACCGCGCTACTGAACCAGGCCAACGGACTCCTGAATTCCACCACAGGGCAGGGCCCGGCGGGCGTTTTCTCTGCCATATTCGACAACAACCTGAGGGTCGCGCTGCTCGAGATGATACCGGCTGCTGGAGCCCTCCTCTTTGGCCTGTCAATCTTCGCCACCGGCCAGGTGATACAGGTCCTGGCCATCTCAAGCCATCTCCCTGGGCCGGTCTTTGGACTCGCCCTCTTCTTCTTCCCCTTTGCGATCGTCGAGCTGTCGGCTTACGCCATCGCTGTGGCCTCGGGGACGATGCTCATTGTCGCGTGGCGCAGAAAGACGTTCGTTGACGAATTGCGCGTTTTCCTTGTCGAGGTCGTGGTTGTCGCAGCGGTAGTCCTGATTGCCGCGGCAATGGAGACCGCTGGAATAGTCAACCCCTTCGTGAGCCTGGTCCTGTGGGTCCCCACGGCGCTGGTCGTCGCCGTTCTTGCGGTACACGTCAGGAGAGGACCCACCTGACGGGGTTTCGCTTTCTGACCTTCGATTGCTACGGCACCCTGATTGACTGGAAGACCGGAATCGAGCTCTCGCTGAAGAGAGCCTTCGGAGGATTCCCTCTCCAGGGGAAAGGCCTGCTGGACGTCTATGTCCTGGCAGAGAAAGAGGAAGAGAAGTCGTACAAGAAGTACAGAGAGGTCCTGAGGAACAGTGCCCTGAGACTCAGGCCAACCCACTCCGCGGCCGACCTGTCTGCTGCCGAAGCCTTCGCCAACTCCGTCCCGTCGTGGCCCGCCTTCCCAGACACGAGGAGAGCGCTGCGGGCTCTCGGCAAGAGCGGCTACGCCAGATACATACTCTCGAACGTCGACACTGACCTTCTCGAGGGCACGATACGGAACAACGGACTCGAAGTGGAGGGCTACGTCACGGCTGAAGAGGTCGGTAGCTACAAGCCGAATCCGGGTCATTGGCTGAGGTTCATGAGGAAGACGGGCACGAAGAAGAGAGACATACTCCACGTGGCGCAGAGCATCTACCACGACATCCTTCCCACGCAGGAGATGGGTATCGCCTCGGCTTGGGTGAACAGGTATAGGGAGCCGCTCCCTGCGAACGCGCACCCCGCCTACATAGTCGATTCGTTGGAAAGCCTGGTGAAGCTCCTCCCCTGAGGCCGCCGGCCGGTCAGGCTCGCCCTTCCTTCCTGGATTCTCGTTCTAGGCTGCCAGCCATCCTCAGGAAGTCGGTCCCGTTCCTGGTGAGACTGTAAGGCACCCGCTCGCGTCCTCCCGCGGACACGGCACCCGCTCGCCTGACCAGGCCCATTCCTTCAAGCTCGGCGAGGTGCTGGTAGACGCTCGCGGTCGTGATCTTCCTTCGGAGTGCCATTGCCTGCCACAGCTCGTATCCGTAGCAGGGTTTGTCCGCCAGAAGACGCAAGAGCGCCAGCTTCGTCTCTCCAATCTGCATTCTCGCGAGCGCGTAGTCCTCCCTCACCGGGACTCTCCTCGCGGCCTTCGCGAGCCTCGAGATCGCCTTGGTGTCCTTCAGCCCGGCGCCAGTGATCACGCAGACGACCGTCTCGTCGCGGTGTATGATTCCACGCCTGACCGCGCTCTCGAGTGAGGCTACGACCGAGGCGGACGCTGGCTCCGAGAATATCCCCTCAGTCCTCGCCAGCAGCCCCGTGGCCCTTACTGTCTCGGCGGCCGTCGTCGCCAGGCCGGCGCCACCCGACTCTCGCATCGCCTTGCTGGCCTCCTTTCTGAAGAACGGCTCTGACTCCTCCAACTCGGTGAAAGGCTCACCGCGCGGGGAAGAGCCAGACCATCGTTGACCCTTCGATTGCCTCGGACTCTCGAACTGGACGCCCAGCAACCTGCACCTTGACCGGCCGACGAGCCCGCAGTCCCTGAGCTGTCCAATCCCCTTCCAGATCATGCTCAGATGGCCACCCGTTCCGACGGGCACGACGATCACGTCGGGCGCCTTCCACCCCAGGTCCTGCAGTATCTCGAAGGCGGTGGTCTTCTCGCCTTCGAGGATGTAGGGATTGCCCGCAGTAACCGAGAGGGAGTTCTCGTCGGGATTCCCTGCATCGGAGCGATGCGACGACGCGACGACCTGGGCCCCGTAGGCGAGCATCTGGTAGAGCTTGCCTCTGTCGGTGCTCGGATGAATTCTGATCAGAGCGGATATCCCGCCCTTCGCGCAGTACGCTGCGAGCGACGCGCCTAGGTTCCCCGTGGTGACGCACGCGCACTCCCTCGCACCCGCCCTCCTCGCCAGGGTAACCAGGACAGTCGACCCCCTGTCTATGAAGGAACCCGTCGGGTTCCTGCTCTCGTCCTTGATGAGAAGATTGGCGAGCCCGAGCTCCTTTCCCAGCCTCTCCGCAGGAAGCAGGGGCGTTCCCCCCTCTCCCAGGGTCACTATCTCGTCCATCGGCGCGTCGGGAAGGAAGGCTCTGTAGCGCCAGACGCCCGAGGGAAGGTTCTCCAACCGTTCTCTGTCAACCTTGGGCC
>DASPPF010000070.1:0-3938 GCA_035625575.1 Nitrososphaerales archaeon
TGCCTCCCACCGCGGTGACGTAGGGAGACGAGGCGGGGTAGCCCAGCTCGCCCTCCACGCCGCTCGTGTATCCGCTCCCTCCCGTGTCGCCGGTCGAACCAGTGAAGGTGATGCCCCTCAGCGTGCCTAGCTGGTAGAAGATGTCGGGAAGGAGCACGTTGAACTCGAAGGCTGCCGGCGGCAGGAAGCTGAATATCCATTCGGGCAAGGTCCAGCTCTGGGAGAGGGTGTTCACCTTGTTGTCCTGCACGACCGCCGCTATGGCGTCAGCCACGGTGAGCGCGTTGTTGGCTATGTACAGGTCGACGTTGGCGCCCGGAGCCATGGCGTGGGACACCTCAACGTCCAGTGAAATCTCCACGTTCCAGCCGGTGTAGGCGCCAAGGTTGGGGTCGTACGGTCCCACGGGGATGATCTGGAACTTCGGGTCCGCGAATCCGAACTGCTTGTCGAAGGCCTTCAGGTCGCTGGCGACCGTCGGCGAGCCGAACCAGTCCATAATTCCGATTGTCTTGCCGGTGCCGTTGAATCCGCGTGAGTAGAGGCTCGTGGCGTTGTAGACCGACTGCAGCAGGTTGGCCGGGAACCCTCCCGAGGTGAACGTCACGTTGGCCGGGGTCGACTGAAGCGGGGAGACAGCCGGCTTCGCGAAGAGGGAGGTAGAGTTGGACGCGTACAGCAGAGCCCCTCGGAATGTCGGGGAAGACGCCATGTAGTAGGAGGCCGTGCCGTTGGAGTAGACGTTGATGCCCGTGCCCAGGTATTCCTTGAGCTGCCCGACGGTCCCCTGGACGAGAATCATGGAGTCGAGGGCGGTGAACTGTACGCTCAGAGGCGTGCTCGCGAGGTACTGCATCATCGAGCCGTACTGGGCGGTCGGGAGGAAGTCCTGAGCGATCTGCTGTTCGGTGAAGAAGTGCCCGAACATCGGCGACGACGGGTTCGAGACCTGCTGCACGTACGAGGTCAACAGGTCCAAGTTCCTGATGGGAATCGCTATGCTGGCGAGGACGGGAAGCGCGTCCGGCGCCGTCCCCATGAGCTTGAAGCCCTGGGGGACTTTGGCGGCGGCATTCGGTTCCTGCGTTGCCACCTGCGCGGTCGCGAGAGGCAGCATCTGCAGGGAGGAAAAGGAAAGCAAGAAAATGACGGAGACGGCGAGAACGGCTCTAGGAGCCCTTATGCGCAAACGCCTGCGCCCATATTGCGTCTATTCTTAAGGAATTCCCCTGCCCTAAGTTGTTAGGTTTGCCAGTCCTGGGCCTGGACAGACAAGATACCCGTCATCCTCTCGCTCAAGCGCCACAGGTCCAACGCGAGCGACTCGTCGTAGGATGCCTCTGAGGAACGCCTTGGCTTCAGATCGAAGAAGTACTTTCCCGAGACGCCTTCCACTTCAGGAGACGAGGCGAGGTACACGACGGTCTCCGCTCCCTTCTCCGGGCTTCGCATGAAGAGCGAGATGAACCTCGCAATCGGTGACGCGAGTCCCGAGTGCGCCCAGATGTTCGTCCTGACCGCTCCCGGGTGCAGGCAGTTCACTGTGACGCCGGTGCCAGCGAGCCTTCTCGACAGCTCGTAGGTGAACAGAACGAGCGCGAGCTTCGAACGGCCATACGCCTGAAGCCCGAAGTTGCCGCTCGCCTTCTTCCCGTTGACGTCTGAGAGGTCCAGCTTCCCGCCGAAGTGGGAGGCCGAGGAGACATTGACCACCCTGGAGGGGGCCGAAGCCTTCAGCATCGGCAGGAGCAGGTTGGTGAGCAGGAACGGCGAGAAGTAGTTCAGGGCCATGGTGCGCTCGAGCGAATCCGAAGTCTCGTGGTAGCCTTGGAACACGCTCCCGGCGTTGTTGACGAGTACGTGCAGGACGGAATGGGTGGAGGCGAACTCGGCGGCGAAGCGACGCACGTTCGAAAGCAGTGAGAGGTCGCAGAGCAGCAGCTCTGTGTCCGAGTTGCCGCTTCTCTCGATCACCCTTGCTTTGGCTCGGGCACCCTTCTCCCGGTCCCTGCAGACCATCACCAAGTGAGCGCCAAGCCTCGAGATCCCGACGGACGCGGCTTCTCCGATTCCCGAGCTGGCCCCCGTGACCATCACCACCCTGCCTTGCAACGGAGGAATCCTCGACTGATCGGGAGGGGAGATACCCACGCTCTAACGCCTGCTGACTACCGGAGGGCCTCGATGACCAGATTCGGGTAGTCGGACGCGACCCCGTCCACGCCCATCTTGGTCAGCCCTTCCAGTTCGTCCGGGTTGTTGACTACCCAGGGCTGGACGAGTATCGAGCGCTGGTGCGCCTCCTTCACCATGCGCTCGGACACATAGTCAATCTTGGGAAGCATCAGCTCCGCCCTCGCGTCGACGGCCAGCTTCGTCAGGTCTGCTGGCTCGCAGGAGAATATGGCTCCGCACCTCAGAGACGGCGAGAGCAGCTTGGCACGCAAGAGGGCCGGATGGTAGAATGAGACGAATGTTGTGGCCGATTCCATCCCGGCTGCCCTGACGGAGGCAACCATGTCGGAGGTGGTCTCTGGCTCCTTGATCTCGAGGAAAAGCCCGACCTTTCCCCTCACGGCTCCCATCATCTCCTCGAGGGTGGGAATCTTCTCGCCCTTGCCTGCGTCGAGCGCCTTGAGGTCCTTCAGGGTCAGCGAGGCCACCCTGCCCTTCCCGTTGGTCGTCCTGTCGACAGAGGGATCGTGCATTATGACGAGCTTCCCGTCCTTGCTCTTCCTTACGTCCACCTCTACCGCATCGACCCCGAAGTCAATCGCTCGACTGATGGAGCGGAGAGTGTTCTCGGGCTCAAGCCCGGATGCGCCCCTGTGTCCAACGACGAATGGTTTCCGCATGGGGTAGTGCTCGTTCCCTGCTCGTATAAAGCGCGCTCGCTCTCAACCTGCTGGAGGGGACTGAGCTTCAGACCAAGCCTCATCCCGGAAATCGCAGTCGCACTGCTCGAGGCGTTCTTGGCGGCCGTCGTCCTTGCGCTGGTGGTCACCGTGACGAGCGTTCCTGCTGGTACGCGGTACTTTGCCGTGGGCGCGGTTGGCCCCGTGATTCTCCTGAGCGTCCTCTTCGTGCTATACTGCCGCAGAGGAAGCGCGTGGAGCCATGCAGGAGCGTCGGTGTTGGGCGCTCTCGGCGTCGCCATCAGACTGGCGGTCAGCACACGGCCAAGTCTCGAGGTAGGCGGCGGCCTGCCCCTCGTTGTGTCTGCCTTTTACGTCGGATTGGGGGCCGCGGTTTCGGTCGCGAACTGCCTTGCTTTTCGTGAGCTGCGACGCGCCAGGAGAGGTTCGGAAGGACAGACCCAGCTAACCACGAGTCGAGGGAGGAAAGGCTTATAGACAATCGAAATCGCGGGTTTTTCAAAGGATTTCGTTTCGTTGGAAGTTAAGGTTCTGGGAGCCGCCAGGCAGGTCGGCCGCTCCGCGTTTCTCGTCTCACACAGGGACACAAAGGTCCTGCTCGATTACGGCGCCCTGACCACGAAGGTTCCGGGGTTCCCGATGCACGTCCCTCCAAAGGACATCAGGGCCATAGTGCTCAGTCACGCCCATCTGGACCATTCTGGGGCCGCCCCGCTGCACTTCCTCAGCGGCAAGATGAAGCTGCACGCCACTCCGGTCACTTCGGAACTCTCGAACCTGCTCATCCAGGACTTCATCAAGATCTCGGGCCAGTACCTCCCCTTCGAGTTCATCGACCTGATGGCGATGGGCTCCAACACGGTCAATCACGGCTACAACGAGTCCTTCCAGATAGGGGACATGACGATCACGTTCTACGACGCGGGTCACATCCCAGGCTCGGCGTTGATAGCGGTGGAGGCTGGCTCCAAGAGGCTCCTCTACACAGGGGACATCAACGCCGAAGAGACCAACCTGCTCGCCGGCTCGTCCAAGAACTACGGCGAGGCGGACATGGTAATC
>DASPPF010000071.1:0-6063 GCA_035625575.1 Nitrososphaerales archaeon
GACAAGGTGCTTACCATGGAGGTGGACGGCGTCCCGCTGGCCGTCTAGGTCGCGGGCGAGTTCAACGTCAACGTCTCGGTCGCGCGGGAGGAGAGGGAGCTGGGCGTCGAAGACCACCTCGAGCAGAAGGTCGTCTACTCACCATCATCGGTCAAGTACCTGTTCATCCCACGAACCGCCCTGAAGAAGGGCGAGCACGTCCTGATCGTCGACGACATGGTGAGGAGCGGGATAACCATAGAGGCCCTGACCAACCTTGCGGAGAAGGCCAGGGCAAAGATAGTGGGCGTCTTCTGCATCGCGTCGATGGACCAGTCGATGGGCAAGCTGAAGAGCAGGCTAGGCCTGACCTGTCAGATCGAGTCGCTGATTACCCTGGAGCAGAAGGCGAAGCACTACAAGTTCTAGGCGGATGGAAGAACGCAGAAATTCACGGTGGACAGCGCCTTCGTCTCCAGGGCAGTCCCACCCAGAAGGAAGGATTCGCACAAGCGGATGAACGGCACCGTCTGCGTCATCGGCGGGAGCAGGCTTTACCATGGCGCTCCCTTCCTCTGCGCATCAGGCGCGATGCGGGCTGGCGTCGACCTCGTCTTCATCGCCGTCCCTGCGGTCATAGCGACCGCAGTCCGGGCCCTCTCCCCCGACTTCATCGTCGTCCCCCTTCCGGATGCCAAGCTGACCAGAGGGAACGTGGCGAAGCTGATGGCCTGGGTCGAGAAGTCGGACGCCTATGCGGTGGGGCCTGGACTCGGCCCGCAGAACCCCGAGGAGCTGGCGCACTGCGTCAACGAGCTGAAGGGGAAGGGCAAGGGGCTTGTTCTCGACGCAGACGCACTCAGGCCGCGCGTGCTCGAGTCGATAAGGAACACGCCGACCGTGGTCACGCCACACGCCGGGGAGTTCGAGAGGCTGTTCGGCGTCGCCCTGCCAGAGAACGAGGAGGCCAGAGAGAACCTGGTTGCGGAGAAGGCCAAGGAGGTTGGGATAACCGTGCTCCTCAAGGGGCCAACAGACATCATAAGCGACGGTCAGAGGCTCGGCACCAACGTGACCCACTCCCCTGCGATGACGGTAGGCGGAACCGGAGACGTGCTGACCGGGGTCACGGCTGGGCTCATTGCCAAGGGGGTACCCGGCTTCGAAGCGGCGTGCTCCGCGGCGTACATCAACGGCTCGGCAGGGGCCGAGGCGGCCAGGGAGCTCGGGCTTCACATTACGGCCACAGACGTTGCAAACAGGATTGCAAACGTCATGAAAAGGTTCGACAGGCTGGAGTGAGGCTCGGCTCTGGGGCAGGACGAACGTGATTCGCGAGGAGGCGGCAACGGGTCCGCTCCCGAGTCGCGGACGGCGCATCGATGTCCCAGGAATCGCTAGTCTGACGTGCGCTTCGACGGAGGAACGCCTTCCGGCCCCTTCAAGACCCCAAAGTCCCTAAGAACTTAGGGATTAGCCTTAACGAGCGTTAGTTCTTCTAGAAGTTATGCGACCGCCGTGGACAGTCAGAACAGACGTTTCCCAAGCTCCGCTCTTCGTCTGCTGGGAGACTACAAAGGCGTGCCTGCTCGCTTGCAGGCACTGTAGAGCCAAGGCAATCAGGAGGCCCGTACAGGGCGAGCTGGATCACTCTCAGGGGCTGGCGCTCATCGACCAGCTGCTGGATTTCGGAGAGCCGTACCCGGCGCTTCTTCTCACTGGGGGCGACCCCCTCATGCGCGACGACTTCTTCGACTTAGTCGAGCATGCGAAGAAGAGCGGGCTCTACGTCGCGGTGGCCGCGAGCGTCACGCCGAAGCTCAACGAAATGTCGATAGCGCGGATGAAGGAGCTGGACGTCGACATAATGTCCGTGAGCCTTGACGGCGCTACGCCGAGCACCCACGACAGGCTTCGCGGCGTTCCCGGGACGTGGGCCGCGACGGTTCAGGCGCTTCGCAACGCCAGGAGGGCGGGACTCAGGGCTCAGGTCAACACCACCGTCATGAGGAGCAACATCGACGAGCTTGCGGACATCTTCCACATCGTGAAGGAAGCGGGCTCGGTCGCATGGGAGGTGTTCTTCCTGATTCGCACGGGGCGAGGCGCGTCGCTCGAGAGCCTGCAGCCGTCCGAGTGCGAAGAGGTCATGCACTTCCTGTACGACGCCTCCCAATACGGCATGCCCGTGAGGACCGCAGAAGGACCGAACTTCAGGAGAGTCCGCGTCGAACGCGAGAAGGAGATGGCCCCTCCTATGGGACAGATCTACCAGAAGCTTGCGGGGAGGCTGAAGGTCCTCGAGGGAGAGCCGATTGACCAGCCGTCGGTCAAGGTCAGCCACACGGGAGACGGGAAGGGAATCATGTTTGTCGGGCACAACGGTGAGGTGTATCCCAGCGGGTTCCTGCCTGTGCTGACTGGCAGGGCGCCCAGCGAGAACCTCGTCTCCATCTACAGGTCGAACACACTCTTCGCGGACCTGAGGGACCCCTCTAAGCTCAAGGGCCGCTGCGGCGCGTGCGAGTACAACACGATCTGCGGTGGCTCACGGTCGAGGGCTTTCGCCGAACTGGGGGACGCCTTCGGAGAGGACCCAGCGTGCCCCTACATCCCGGTCGCGGCCCGCCCTGTCCCCGCGCGAGCCTGACCCTTCTGGCTGGCCTGCACGGGTGATGGCGCGTGGACGTAAAGGAAGCGCGGTGCCCTCAGGCCGAAGCCCCTCCAGTTATATCAAGCGTTAAATATAATGAGTCTGGGCCGACTCGGATAGGGCCCATGCACTCAGCGGAAGACCGCGGCCCCCTCTCCCAGGCAACGGGAGAGGACGGCGCACACGGAGCACCATCAGTGGTGCTGGTCGGCACCTCCTTCAAGACCGCAGACATAGCATCCAGGGAGCGCATCGCCAGGCGGCGTTCGGTGGAGTTGCCGTCTGAGTTCCGGCCTGGAGCGGGGGACACGACCGAGTGGTCCGTCTTGGAGACCTGCAACAGGTTCGAGGTCTATCTTGCCTCGCGCGACGCCACCCAGGCGGCGGACTCAATGATTGGCAAGCTGGCCGGGCCGAATACCCCGCGAGAGTGTTTCTACGTGGAGACAGGGTCCGATGCGATAAGGCACCTGTTCAGGGTCGCGGCTGGCCTTGACTCCGTGGTAGTCGGGGAGGAGCAGATTCTGGAGCAGGTTCGAGACGCCGGCAAGACGGCGAGAGCCTCTGGGCAGGCGAAGTCCATTCTCTCTCCCCTCTTCGATGCAGCTTACAGCTCCGGGAAGCGAGTGCGCGAGTCTTACAAGGTATCGGAACTGAAGAGGTCCGTCAGCGCCTTCGCCCTCGGGCGCGCACTGCACGAGCTCGGACGGGCGCCGGAGAATGTCCTGTTGATAGGCTCAGGCGAGACAGCGAAGCTCGCAGCGCTCCGGCTGAAGGGCTCGACCGTCTACCTCCTCTCGGCAAGAAAGGCGGTCCAGGGCCGTTTCCCGAACGCGATCAGAGTCTCGCGGAGGGAGTTGAGAAAGGTCATGGCAAAGTGCGACTTGGTCATCGCCGCGACGAGGCACAGAGGGTACGTCCTCACCAAGCGAGATGTCCAAGGGGGGAGAGGCGCAGTGATTCTCGACCTCGGCTTCCCGAGGAACGTCGACCCGTCAGTAAAGAGGGCCAAATCCGTGCGCCTCTATGACCTCGACGACATAGCCGCCTGGGCCCGTTCGGCGAGACGCGATGGCCTCGGCCCCGCGGAGCGCATGGCAGACGAGGAGGCCCAGAGGTTCAACGCCTGGCTGACCGCGAGCAGGCTCACCCCAACGCTCGCGAACATCTTCAGATGGGCCGAGAGGATAAGAGACGAGGAGACGGCGGCAGCTCTCAGGAAGCTGCCCGAGCTGTCGCCACACGAGAGGGAGGTCGTCGAGGCGCTGAGCAAGAGGCTCACGGGGAAGCTCCTGTCTCCCCACACCTCGTTCGTGAAGGGCGTGGGGAACGGGACGGACCAGAGAGAAAGGCTTCTGCTGCTGGAATCGATATTCAGAGATGGGAGCAACTGACGCCGCGGAAGGTGCGGGTCGGCACGAGGGGCAGCAGGCTGGCCCTGGCGCAGACCAACGCGGTTCTGGCGATGCTGTCGGAGAAGGTGCCGCAACTCGAGGTTCAGATAGTGACGGTCAGGACCGCGGGCGACAGGCTTCCCCCTGAGAAGCGGGGCGAGACCGACGGAAAGGGCGCTTTCACCGGCGACATAGAGGAGCTCTTACTGAAGGGCGAGTTGGATTTCGCCGTCCACAGCCTGAAAGACCTCTCTGTGGTCTTGGGTGGTGGTCTGAAGATCGGAGCAACCCCACCCCGCGGAGACCCTCGGGACGCGCTGGTGTCCGTCGGCGGGGTGAGCTTCCCAGAACTCCCTGCCGGCTCCTTGGTCGGCACGAGCAGCATCAGAAGGAAGGCACAGCTCCTGAACCTCAGGAGAGACCTGCGGATGGTGGACATGCACGGCAACGTGGAGACCAGGATGAGGAAGATGGGTGAACTCGGTCTCGGGGGAGTGGTCTTGGCCGCGGCTGGCCTAGAGAGGCTCTCGATGGGAGAACGGATCGCCCAGAGGTTCTCGGTGGACGAGCTGGTGCCGTCCGCCGGACAGGGAACCATAGCGGTCGAGGTGAGGAAAGACGATGACGTAGTCGGAAGGGTCGTCTCGGAGGTCAACGATGAGCAGACAATGAGGGCCTCGGAGTGCGAGAGGGCCTTCGCGAGAACAATCGGAGGAGACTGTTATGTGCCGGCCGGTGCGCACGCGACGCCCAACGGGCGGTCGATGACTCTTGTGGGAATGATTGCCTCGCCTGACGGGAGGACCGTCCTGAAGAGGAGCGCGACCTCCACCGACCCCGTCGGTCTGGGCGAGACCCTGGGCGAGGAGTTGCTTCAGCTCGGAGGCGCCTCAATAGTGAAGGGTGGTGCAGTGAGGGCTCGACCTTGAAACAGAGGCCCGCCGGCGTCGTGATAACCCGCTCGCGAGAAGGCAACCGGGAGTTGGCCGCGAAGCTGAGGCTCGCTGGGCTGAACCCGATAACGGTCGAGACGATCTCCATAGCTCCGCCGAGCAGCTGGACCCATGTGGACAGGCTCCTCGGCCGCCTGGACACCTTCGATTGGGTCGCCTTCACTTCTCCGACCGGCGTGAAGTTCTTCGTCGCTCGGATGAAGGCGATTTCGCTGCGGGTGCCGTGGAAGGGCAGTCCCAGGGTCGCCGCCGTAGGCGAGCAGACCGCCCGGGCGCTCAAGGACATCGGCGTGACTCCGGACTTCATCCCGTCAGCTTACACCACGGAGGCTCTCGCCGATGAGCTTCCGGCGGAGAAGGGGACCAGCGTCCTCCTCCTGCGTTCCGACATAGCCGACCGTGGTCTCTCAGAGAGACTCACGGACCGTGGCTTCAGCGTGCAGGAGACCGCAATCTACCGGACCCTTGTTGGCAAAGGACCAAGGCCTGAGATCAAGGACGCCGGTCTGATAGTCTTCGCGAGCGGCTCGGCAGTGAGGGGTTTCTGCGCCCTTGTGCCGGAGGACGAGCTCAGGAAGCTCAGGAAGTTGAAGGCCGTCTGCATAGGCCCGGTCACCGAATCGGCTGCGAGGAAGAGCGGGTTCTCGAACACGTCAAAGCCAGGGTCGTACACCATTGACGCAGTGGTGCGCGAAGTCTCGAGGTTGAGCAAGGAGAATGCCTGAGCGGGGAGAAAGGGAAACGAGGCTGCGGAGGCTGAGGAGGACAGAGTCGATCAGGAGGCTCGTTGCCGAGACCGCGTTGAGCACGTCGAACTTCATCGCGCCCATCTTCGTCAGGTACGGCGAGGGCGTCACCGAGCCCGTGGCGGCTATGCCAGGGGTCAACAGGTACTCGGTTGACAGGGTCGGCGGCTACGTGAGGAGACTGGCCGAGGCCAGGATACCCGCGGTCCTCCTCTTCGGCATACCCGAGTCCAAGGATGAATCGGGGAGCGGCGCGTACGCGGGCAACGGAGTCGTTCCCAGGGCCATAGCCGAGGTCAAGAAGGCCGCGCCAGAGATGCTGGTAGCTGCGGACGTCT
>DASPPF010000072.1:0-3316 GCA_035625575.1 Nitrososphaerales archaeon
TCCTGTCCGCTGGGCTGTCGAAGTCCTGAGGGTCCGGCACACTCTCGGAGATGCCAACGGTCATCGCAGGGTTGGTTCCCCAGGACACCTGAGGCTCCAGGTCGCCCATCCCGAATGAGTGAGAAGCGTCGAACCTAGCGTCGCCGTCCGTTGTGAGGGTCTTCCAGTAGTCGAGCGCTTCATCCCAGTCTTTGCCGGCGGGCGCGAACCTGGAGCCCTGCAAATAGTCGAAGACCTGAGAGTCGGGTTCCATGATCGCGGTGCGGGCCCCTCCCTCGATGATCATGTTTGCGATTGTCATCCGTTGCTCGAGCGACATTCCTTCTACCGCCCTGCCCCTGAACTGCACCACGTGCCCAATCGCCCCTCCGGTGCCCATGGCCCTAATCACACCCATTACCGCGTCCTTGGGAGAGACTCCCTTCTGGAACTCCCCTTCCAGCTTGATCTCCATCTCCTTCGGCTTCTTCAGCCAGAGCGTCTGCGTGGCGAAGACGTGCTCGCCCTCGCTCGTCCCAATCCCCAGTGCGAGCGCGCCGAGCGCGCCGTGGGTGGAGGTGTGGCTGTCGCCGCAGGCCAGCGTGATTCCAGGAAGCGTCAGCCCGAGCTCGGGACCGACCACGTGGGAAATCCCCTGGTCGGGACTGTTGTAGTCGAAGAGGGTTATGCCATACCTCCCGGTGTTAGCGGCGAGCGTCGCCATCTGCTTCTGAGACATCGGGTCTGCGACCGGCAGACTCCTGTCGCCTGTGGGGACGTTGTGGTCCATGACTGCGAAGGTGAGGTCCGGCCTCCTGACACGCCTTCCAGACGCGCGCAGCGACTCGAACGCCAGGGGAGAGGTCACCTCGTGCGTTAGGTGCCTGTCTATGTAGATCAGCGACTGCCCGTCTTCCCTCTCCGCCAGCACGTGCCGCGCCCATATCTTGGAGAAGACTGTCTGCCCCATTCTAGGTCCTTAGTCCGTGACGAGGACCTTCATGTCCTGAATCTGGTCGGAGAAACGCTGCCTCAGAACGGAGACGACGCTGTCCTTTCCCGGTGGCGTGTGCGCCCTCACGACCACGTCCACGTCGCCGTAGACCTCGTCCACCGAGTCGACCTCGTCCATCTCGGTCAGGGCGTCCAGGAGGCCGCCGGCGGGAAACTGGGGCCGCAGCTTGAGCAGGATGTACATCTTCTCGGAGCCGAAGTATCGCCCAAGCTCCTTCTCGGGAACCGACACGCCCGTCTCGCTCATTATCACGTCGTGGACTGCATGGACGCTCGGAGGTCCCTGCGTCGAGTGGACCGCCAGCGCCTCCGCGACCTTCCTCGAACTCTCCGACGTGAGCTGCGCGTAGGGCGCGAGTATGTTCTGGACGAGGTTGTGGCTGACGTAGGGACTGATGGCGTAGAGCGGCTCCCCGAAGTCGTTCAGCAGCTTCTGCGACGGGATGTAGCCGTCCTTCTTCCTGACGGTCATTGACTGGTGCACCCCAGCCCGGACCGTCTGCGCGGACTCTGAGAGGGGATGCCTCCAAGGCACCTGGACCTCCGCGATCTTGGCGAACAACGAGTAGAGGCTCCTTAGGGCCCTTCGGTTTACTCCGGTCCTGATTCTGTAGATGTCCTCCAGAGAAGCCACTACCTCGTAGAGGTCGGCGATGCCGTTCCTGTCGCCCACACCGAGCAGGGTGACCTGGAGTTCGTCCGCGCCTTCTAGCCCTGCCTCCACCGTGTTGGCTGAAGCGAACCCGTAGTCGTTGTGGAAGTGAGCGGACACCGGGATCTCGAACGAGGACTTCGCGGACCTGAAGAAGCCCCGGGCGAGCCTGGGCGTCATGAGGCCCGAGGTGTCGGGTATGCTGAGGAGCGTGGCTCCGGCGGCGCGGAGAGCCCTGGCCGATGGAACGAGCCGAGCTATGCTCGCGTCGCCCTCCTCCACGAAGAGCCGAGACGCGTCCTCCATGGTCGCCCTGATGTAGCGGAATCCCATGGACCTCGCCTTCTCCACAGACTCGGTCAGCCTGTCGATGGCCTCTTGCTCCGATATCCCGTGCAGCTTGAATTCTCTGTGGAGCCTGCTCACGGCTATGTATAGCCCGTAGCCAGCTATGTCGTACCTGGCGATGGCCGAGAGGTCCTCCTCGGTCGCGCGGCCGTGCATGACGACCTCGACGCCCCTGTCCTTGAGGGCCCTGACGACCGGAATCGCCTGCTCGTAGGTGGTCCTGGGCGGGTAGTCCACGGTGAGCTCAACCCTCCTGACTCCCGCCTCCGCGAGGTGGGTGGCCACCTTGACCCTGGAATCCGTTGGGAGGACCCTGAACAGCTCCCCCTCTCTCAGGGTGGTGTCGAGAATCTCCATTCTTGGAACTCATGGCGAGATTCGTATAAAAAATGTCCGTTTCGTTTGGGAGTCAGCGATAAACGTCGATATTCGGGCCGTCCAGCTCGATTCGCGGCGCCACCGCGGCAGTCGGAGACGATAATCCTTGGCAGGCCCGGAGGGATGCGCTTAGAAGATTAAGCGAATCCGATTCGATCACGAGTCCACCTATCACCATGCGTATGGCGTCAAATGGCTGGGGCGGCAGGCCTCCGACCTGAGAGACCCTTCTACTGTCCTGTATGCAAGGGTAGGCCAACCATCGTAGCGCTTTCGCGCCAAAGCAAGTCCCGCGCCTCGTCACTCTGTGCTAATGCTGAGGGATCAGGGAACGTGAGTTCGCCCCTTGCTAGCGAAGCATAGACGCGACCCGGAGGTGGATTGACTTCCCCCAAGGTCAACTGGGCAAGGGCTTCGCCCGCCCGCTCTGGAGTACCCGAACGAAACTGAGGCCTGAACAGGCTAAGCACAGGAATTACTATTCCTATAAGAAAACGCATGAGCCGGGGCGCATCGCGATTCAGTCCGGTGCCGAGCGTCAGTCCTGGGTTGTAGGCAATGGCCGTGATGTGAGGAGGCTGAACCTTGGCCAATGCGGCGAAAGACCGGGCGGTTAGAAGATCGCAGAGCTTGGATGCGGGGTACGCGCTGAACCTCACGCCCCCCTTGTTCTTGTCGGGATGCGCGAGCGCCTCTGGGTCGAGCGTCTTGGGCGCACCAGAAAACACAGCGGGGTCGTGTGTGTCGCTCGTTGTGATTACTAGCCTACCGTCGTCTGACATTGAAGGAACCAGTAGTCGCGCTAACAGATAGTGAGCCAGGTGGTTGACTGCGAAAGTCACTTCGAATCCATCGACGGTTCGCTGCGTCGTGCCTGAGGTTTGTATTCCGGCGTTGAGCGCCAACGCATAAATGTGCGCCCCACCTAGCCACTTCTTGACGTCG
>DASPPF010000073.1:0-13543 GCA_035625575.1 Nitrososphaerales archaeon
CACGAGGTTGGGCAGCTCCCTTCCCGAAGGCGCGGAGCTCACCCTAACAGTTTCGGCCGGCATGACCAGCTTTGCCATCATCACGTCGCTGGGTAACGTGTTCTGGGTCTCCAACTCGACGCAGGTGCAGCTCGACCCCGCCGCTGTTGCCGTCACCTTCGACGCGTCGGGCCTTGACGAGTCGTACGGGTCCACGGCCGTTCTCACCGTCGACGGCTCTTCCTTCACCTACTCCTCGCTCCCCAAGACCTTCGAGTGGACCCCAGGAAGCGTGCACAGCTACGCCTACGTCCAGAGCTTTTCGACCGGCGCTGGGAGCAGGGTCGGCTGGGTCTCCGCCAGGGGGCTCTCCAACGCCATGGCAGGCACGCTTTCCGCGAGCGAGACGGGCAGCGTCATTTCGACCTACTCCCAGCAGTACCTGCTGAACGTGACGGGCGGCGGGGCCGTACAGTACGTCAACTCCCTGTCCGGGGACGGCTGGTACGACGCGGGTAGCGTAGGCCAATTCACCACAAGCTACGCCTGGAGCACGGGCGCGGGGTCCAGGCAGAACCTGTATGCGTACTCGCTCGACGGAGCTTCACCCACGAGTGTCGTGAGGTCTGGGAGTGGCACCTTCACCAGCGCCGCCGTTACAATGGCTGCGCCACACACGGTCAAGCTGGAGGCAGTCACGCAGTATCAGCTGGCGGTCTCGGGAGGAAGTGGTGTCACCTACTCTCCCGCGTCCCAGACGGATGACGGATGGTACGATTCCGGTAGCACGGCTGCGGTGACGACGAACTGCGTCTGGGGCCTCGTGGCTGGGGAGTCCCGCATCGACCTTGTCTCCTGGAGCCTCGACGGCGGAGCGAACCAGTCCATCGCTCGGGCCGGTTCCGGCACCTTCACGACCGCGACTGTCACGATGAACGCACACCACGCGGTTGACTTGTACGGCGTGACCCAGTATTTCGTCACCGAGCAGAGCAGTGTGCCGACCAGCGGAAGCGCGGGGTCGCTCTCGACCAGCGCCACTTGGGTGTCCGGTCCGCAGTCGGCTTCGGTTGACTCATGCTTCCGGGGCGGCCTCTCTGACTGGGAGGAGTGGTACAACTACGGCGGAGTGGCCATGGTCTCGAGCCCAGTGGTATCGCCCTGCAGCAGCGCCGCCTATGGCTCCGGGTCGAGCGCCGGGATGGATGAGTTTGTCTCGCTTCCCTCGAACACCAGCTCGGTGACCCTCTCGGCCTGGCTCTACAGCACCGTCGGCTGGCCGATTCAAGTCACGCTCTGCAGCCTTGGCAACGGCCTGAGCCCAGTGATAACGAGCAGCGGCACCTCCGGTTACTCGTTCTACACCGCGACGGCCTACTACTCGCCAGGTGGCGGCGGATGCTCCGGCCCGCCACAGCCGACGATACTCGTCACGTGGGCCTGCACCAGGGCATGTCAGAACGATGGAGGCACTGTCGGTGGTTACGCTGACGACATCCAACTGTCGTACACGATTCCCCGCTCGGGCTCTTCTACATCGGCCGCGAACTCCTACAGCGTGTCGGGTTTCATTGTCACCTACTCCTACGGCATTGGATTCAGCTACCCGAGCGGCTCGACCTCCGCTGCCTGGTCTGCCACCTGGCCGTCCTCGGAGTCCTATTCGTCGACCACCTGCTCCGGAGCCAGCGTCTCCGGGAACGAGATAGGCGGCAGCGCCGGCGGTCTCTGCACTCTCACCACAACGTACGGCGGGTCATACTCTGGAACTCTCGGGACCAGCCCCACCGCTGACGGCTGGTACGACTCCGGGACTGCAATCTCAATCTCGGCCTCGGCCTCGGGTCCGTTCGCGTTCTCTTCGTGGTCAGCGCCCGCGGGCATCACTCTGAGCTCCCCTTCGTCTGCCTCGACCACCGCGCTGGTCAGCGGCTACGGCACGATATCGTCCAACTTCATGGTTACCCGGTGACCTCGCATGAACAAGGCAGCGGCTACTCTGATCGTCGCCGTTCTCACGGCGTCATCCCTCGCTGGCGCACTCGCCCTCGGGGTCCAGTCCTCTTCCCGCGGGTCACACGAACTGCTCGCTCCTCTTCGGTTCCAGCTCAACGGGAGGGATCCGTACGTAATCGAGCTGCCGCTTCTCCCGGGGCAGCGAGTCGCCTGCGACGTTAACGCCAGCGCAGCGCAAGTGACCCTGCTGCTGGCCCTCAAGGGTGTGGTTCTCTGGTCCTACTCCTTCTCCGGCCAGAGTCAACACCAGATCCAGGCTGGCGCCGGCGGCACCTACTCGCTCACCTTCGAGTCGTCGTCCCCCGCGGAGGTCTGGGTGACGCTGTCTTCGACGTGAGGTCCGTATGAGCTCCTAAGGCTTAATCCTCCCCTCGGTGCTGGCGGGGACGTGAGGGTTCTCTCGCTCAGCTGGGCGCCGTTCGGGCACCGCATGGACGAGCTCTCCAGGACGGTCGGCGGGAAGCGCGTGAGCATCACCCTGCTCTACGGGCCCCGCTACTTCGCCCCGGTGAGGTACGCCGCCCTCTTCCTGAGGACCCTAATCATGCTCGCCACGGAGAGGCCAGACTTCGTCTACGCCCAGAACCCTCCGGTCTTCTGCCCGCTGGCCTCGCTGCTCTACTGCAGGCTGGCAGGGAAGAGGCTCCTCGTCGACCACCACTCGGTCTGGAGGGTGAAGACCGTCGGGGGGCTCGTGGGCAGGGGCATCGGCTTTCTCGAGTCCTTCGTCGCGTCGGCCGCCTACCTGAACACTACTCCGCACGAGGTCTGGGCGCGGGAGCTCCGGAAGATGGGAGCGAGGCGCGTCCTAGTGGTTCACGACTTTGTAGAGCGAAACCCCTTCAAGCGCGACCAGAGGCTGAGGGACAAGTACGCGGAGACTCCGACGATAGCGATAGCCTCCCACGGCGGCCATCCGCTCGAGAGGCTCGAAGCAGAGGTGGCCGCAACCTCCTCCCTGCCCGGCGTCACGCTCCTGGTCACCGGACCTCCGAGCAAGCTGGCTGGGCGGTTAAAGCACCTCCCTCCCAACGTGAAGTTCCTCGGGATGCTCCCGATGAGCGACTACCTAAGCCTGAAGGCGTCGGTCGACCTCGCCCTCAACATCACGGACGAGCCCCACACCCTCTCCCACGTGATCTTCGAGTACGTCGCGAGCTCCCTCCCGGTAATCTCCTCGCCCCAGAAGGTCGTCCAGGACGTTTTCGGCGACTCGATCCTCTACGTCGACAGCTCTGACCCGGCGGAGGTTGCCAGGAAGATCCAGGAACTCTCGGGCGACGGCCGCCTGCTCGGCGAGTACAGGTCGAGGGCGAGTGAGATGTACGAGAGGCTAGAGAGCCTCCACTCCTCCGAGGTGGACGAACTCCGGAATCGCCTCAAGTAGCGAGGTCGTGTCAATTCCACGGACTAACGTTTAATTCAATCGGAGCCGCTAGCCACAGCAGCCATGAAAGCCGTGATTCTCTCCGGCGGTCAATCCCTCAGAATGCGTCCCCTCACGGACGACAAACCAAAGGCCTTGGTTGACGTGAAGGGGCGTCCAATTGCCGAGTATCAGGTAGAGTGGCTCGTCAAGGAGGGCGGTATCGACTCCGTGGTCTTCGCCTGTGGATACAAGTGGGAGCGCCTCAAAGAACACTTCGGGTCCTCGTTCAAGGGAACCCAAGTCGAATACTCGGTCGAAGAGGAGCCCTTGGGAACCGGGGGCGCGGTGAAGAGGGCCATTTCCGACAGCGATGAGGAGCTTTGGGTTGTGGCCAACGGAGACATAATGACAAATCTTCCTCTCGGCAAGATGATAGCAGCGCACAAGCAAGCGAGCGACATCGCGGCCTCCATGTTGGTTGTTCCATACAGGTCTAGGTTCGGTGTCGTCAAGATCGACAAACTCAAGGTCGTGCGGGGCTTCGAGGAGAAACCGGCCTTTCCTGATGTTTGGATCAACGGGGGAATCTACGTGCTCAATGGGAAGAAAGCGCAGAGGTACTTGCCAGACAAAGGCGACATCGAAAGAGACACGTTTCCCAAGCTCGTCAACTACGGGGAACTTCTTTCTTACCCATACTATGGAGAATGGTTTTTTGTCGACTCTCTCAAGGATCTAAAGGAGCTTGAAGACTCCTTGCAACAGGAGACACTGGGCTAGAATTCGCGGCGGCGTGAAAACCGCAATCCGTCTTCCTGCTTACGATTGATGGTCTGAAACACTTTCGGATGCCTCTCCGTCCAATTCTGCTTTAGTGCCTATACCTCTTATGATGAGGAGCTCTCGGCATGCTGAACGGTCGGCTGTGCGCTTCAGGGACACTGAAAGGGGAAAGGCCTGGAACCGAAACTACAACAGAAACTGGAGGTTGGTACACCCATACTACTGGCGCCGGAGGGCCTGGAGAAGGATGGGTTTGGATCCTGATGCAGCTCAAGCGATGTATGATGCGACCAACAACTGCTCGGTCTGCGGCTCGAGAATAGCCGGCTACAAGAAACACATCGACCATAGTCATAGCACTTCGACGCTGAGGGGAGTCCTCTGTAATGAATGCAATCAAGCGATAGGGCACATGCACGAAGACACGGTAGTAATGGCTAGAGCGATTGACTACCTTCTCGCACGTCCCAGAAAGAACGGCTGGGAGGAATCTTGACTTTGAAGGTTCGGCGAAACCGGCGCGCGTACTTTAAGAAGTATGCTCGGGCTCACCGAAACAGAAGAAGGCGGCTTGAACAGAGGTCCTTGTGGAAATCCTTCGGGCTAAACTTGAGGGCCTGTGAAGAGTTGTACGACTCAAAGAGGATGTGCGACATCTGTAGGACTCCCTTCTGTGGCAAGACGCAGAAGCACTTGGATCACGAGCATGGTTCCAAGAGGATTCGAGGGGTTCTGTGTGGCAATTGTAATCTAGCCATAGGGCTTTTCCATGACGATCCAACCCGGATTCGTGGCGCGATACGATACTTGGAAGCTCATCGTTTGCCAAATTCAGTAATAGGCAGCAACGAGATTAAAGGAGCGCTCTAGCTCCCAAGATGAAGAAATAATCGAAGTGACCGCATCAAAAGTCGCGGCATCTCGGGTCCTCAAACACCTTTAATTAGAAACGCGGCGGGCTTGGCTGAAATTCTTGCTATTCGATGGTCTAGCCCGCTTCATCGTCCGGCGCCACAGGGTCATAGTGGTACTCTGGCTGGTGGGGCTCGCTGCCTGCATTCCGCTGTTCCCGCTCACCTCCCACGTCATCTCCAACCAGACTGAGATTGGGAGCCCCACCGGAGAGTCTGCGACCGCCCAGAACATCATCGACGCCAAGTTCTCCTCGTCCTCGGGGTCGTCCCTCATCATAGTGATCACAGCCGCCAACGTGACCACTCCGCAGGTCAGGGGCTTCGTCGACTCGATGGCCCAGGCGGTCAAGAACGACACCGCACTCGCCAACCTGACGGGCGTCGGGACCACCTATTCGTCGGTGAGCTTGGTGATCGACGGAGCGACGGGGGCCGAGGCGCCGATCCGCTCCGGCGCCTCCCAGCTCTCCCAGATTCTCTTCGGCGTCCCCGCAGCGTTCGTGCAGGTCTGGAACTCGACCTTCTCCCTCAGCCCGGCCGCAATCCAGCAGGCGGCCTCGGCGACCTCTTCCCTCATCAAGACGTCGATACAGAACCAGACCCAGCTCGCCTTCGCCCAGCTCTACCTCCAGCAGTTCTCGCAGGCCCTCGGCTCGAGCTACCAGTCGGCGGCATCGCTCCCTCTGCAGCAGCGGCTCGCGTCGGTAATCGACTCCACGGGAGCTGCGATCATCTCTTCGGCGGTCCCGAGCGGCGAGAGACCCGTCGCCCTTTCCGTGCTCCACTCATTCACCCTCGCGAACTACACCGACCCGTCCGCCCTTGAGTCGTTCGTGGTGGCACAGACGGCCCAGCTCACCCTCTACACGCCCGCGTTCGCCGAGCTGGTCTATCCCCTCACCAGTCCTACCCCGTCTCTCAACGAGTCGGCCCTGATTTCGTCCATCGTTGTCAATCCCACGGCCTACGACGTGCCGACCAACTATCAGAATTCGGTCACTGGGTACGTGAGCCAGGACCACAGGGTCCAGCTGGTCACGCTGAGCTTCACGGGCGTCTCGGCCGAGACCGTGACCGAGCTGAGGAGTCTCGTGAGCCAGCAGGCCCCGAGGTACGGTCTCGCGGGCGAGGTCGCGGTCACGGGCAGCCAGGCGCTCAGCCAGGACTTCCGCAGCTCAAGCTTCGGCGACCTGGACCTGATACTCCCGATTACCATCGCGATCATGATAATCGCGACCGGGCTCTTCTTCAGGTCGGTCGTCACCCCCGGCGTCTCGCTTCTGTCCATCGGCCTCGCCCTCGGAATAGCGGACTCCGCTATCATATACTTCGTCGGAAACTACATCGTGGGCGTCGACTCGAACGTCCCCAACATACTCCTCAGCGTGATGATAGGGGTCGGGACGGACTACTCCGTCTTCCTCCTCGCCAGGTACAGGGAAGAGAGGGGCAAGGGCAGAGACAAGGCTGAGGCCGTGAGTACGTCGGTCGCCTGGGCCGGTGAGAGCATCGCCACCAGCGGCATGACCGTCATGATATCATTCTTCCTCCTGGGCAGCCTCCAGACGATTTCGCTGCTTCGGAGCCTAGGCCTCGTCGTCGGGATGGGCGTGCTCGTGGCTCTCGCCGGTTCGCTGACGCTCATACCCTCCATCGTCCTGATGCTCCCCAACGCCGTCTTCTGGCCCAACGTGGGCAGGCGCTTCGCCAACTACGCCAATGGCGTGGAGAGCGCAATCAGGAACAAGACGAGCTACTTCTCGAGGGCGGCCGGCTTCTCGATCAAGCACGCCAAGCTGATCGTGATTCTCTCGCTCTTCGCCACCGGCCCAGCCCTCTACGCCTGGGGAACGGCTCCGGTCGGCTACGACTTCCTGGCCGCTGCCCCACAGAGCATCCAGAGCGTCGCTGCTTTCAACGCGATGAGCAACAGCTTCGGCGCGGGCAAGCTCTTCCCCACCTACGTGGTCGTCCAGTTCGACAAGCCGCTCTGGAACGGTTCCGGCTACAACATACAGGAGATGAAGACGGTGGACTCCATCAGCAACCTGACCCTGAGCACCCAAAACGTGCTCTCCGTCTCCGGCCCCACCAGGCCCTCGGGGAACCGCCTTGACTTCTACAGCCTGGGCAACGACACCCGGTCGAGGCTCCTGGAGAGCTCGATCAACGGGATGATAAGCAAGGACGGACTCGACGCCCTGCTCAACATCGACTTTGTGGCCTCCCCCATGAGCCAGACGTCCATCAACACCGCCGCGCAGCTGCGACAGGCGTACAAGTCATTCACAGGCGACCCTGCCCAGGACCTCCAGGGAATCTACCTCGGAGGGGCCGCGGGCAACACGCTGGACTCCAAGAACAGCACCAACTCCCAGTTCGAAACGGTGATCGCCTACGTGATGGCGGCTGTCGCGGTCGTCCTGATTCTTGTGCTTGGGTCGCTGTTTCTCCCACTCTTCGCCATAGTGAGCATAGTCATGAGCATAGCATGGACCCTGGCTGCCACCGACTTGGTCTTCAGGCAGCTCTACAACTTCCCGATTCTGTTCATCACGCCGCTGACGCTCTTCGTGCTGCTCCTGGGACTGGGGATGGACTACAACATATTCATCCTCACGAGAATCAGGGAGGAGGCCGCGAAGGGGGCGCCCCTCAACGCCGCGATAACCACGGCGGTCGAAAGGACAGGGGGAATAATCACGGCGGCAGCCCTCATCCTCGCGGGCTCGCTCGGGTCGCTGATGCTCTCAAGCAACCTGCTCCTCAAGGAGTTCGGCTTCGCCTTCTTCTACTCGATACTCATCGACGCGATGATAATGAGAACCTACGTCGTCCCGTCCGTGATGTCCCTCATGGGGAAGTGGAACTGGTACGCGCCGGGCCGGCTTCAGAGGACGAAGATGACCAGTGGCTCCTGACGGAGTGAGCGAGGAGGTCCTGGGGGAGGGGTCCTACTACCTCTCGAAGCTCGGCCTGAGCACGGCCGAGATAGCGAAACACTTCAACGTCAGCGAAGAGAGAGTGCGCAGCCTAGCCGCCACGTACGCGAAGGATCTTGAGAGCCGCAGGGTTCAGGCCGATTCCTTCGACCTCCAGTTCTGGGAGGATGTGAAGAAGGAGGCCGAGGGCGACGTGAAACTGACATTCGTCTCCGACAAGGGCTTCCACCACTCCTGGAAGTCCGAGGTCAGCAAGCTCGACCCCGGCTCGCTGATGAACATCTACGAGTCGAGCATGGACTTCATCAACTCGGACCCTAATCAGAGGTTCCTCGACTACCCGGCGCCGAAGGGGTACGATCCCCTCGCGGCGGAGCGCGAGGTGAAGAAGTCCGTCGAGGTTGTGAGGTCCCTGCTCGATGAGATGTGGAGCAAGGAGAGCGGGAAGGTACGGACAAGCCATCGAGGGGACGAAGCTGTTGGCGCCGAGCCCTGACGGGTTGTTCCAAAACAACCGCCTTCAAACTTAAATGGGCGACGCGGAGGACAAAATTCGAAAAACGATGCCTCTGGAGACCGTCGAAACCGAAAAGCTCAGGTCTCTCCTCAGGCAGTTCCAGGGAAGGAAGGTCCTCGTCATCGGGGACTTGATTGTCAGTCGTTTCGTCGAGGTCGCTGCGAGAAAGCTCGCGAGGGAAGCTCCGGTGCCCGCGGGAGACGTGGTAGGCGAGAACCTGCTTCCCGGCGGCGCAGCAAACCTGGCGAGGGAGCTGGTTTCACTCGGCGCGAACGTGAGCGTGGTTGGTCTGGTCGGCAACGACGAGCACGGAAACTGGCTGAAGACAGAGTTTGCACGTTCGGGCATCGGTGGCTCTGGCGTGCTGACCGACTCGACGCGCCCGACCTCACTCAGGACTTGGATCATGGTCAATGGCTTTCACATGCTCCGCCTCGACCGCGACGACAGGAGGGACGCGCCGGAAACCGTCTCCTCGAAGCTTGTTGAATACGCGGTCCCGATGGTGGGCGAAGTGGACTGCATCGTCTTCTCAGACTACGACAGGGGCGCGGTCACAGGCAGCGTAATCAGCGGGGTCGTGGACGAGGCGTACTCGAAGGGGAAGATCGTGGTCGGGCAGCCCAAGATGCACCACTACATGGACTTCGCGGGCGTGACCTACGTGAAGTCGAACCTCGAGGAGGCGTCCAAGGCCACTGGCATGAGCATGGTGAACGAGACCAGCCTCAGGAACATGGGCGTGAACCTCCTGAGCAGGCTGGACTGCAAGGCCCTTCTGGTCACCATGGGCGACCAGGGACTGACGCTCTTCGACAGGGAGAACGTCACCAAGTTCCCGCCCCTCGGGGGCAAGAAAAACCTGTTCAGTAAGGTCGGCGTGAGGGACGCGATGACCGGGGTATTTGCGATGTGTGTCGCTTCTGGGGGCAACGCCTACCAGGCCGCCGTCCTGAGCAACATTGCCGCAGAGGTGAGGAGCGACCTCCAGAGGAACGCATCTCTCTCGGTCCATGAACTCGAAGCTCCTGTTTCCACCATCGGCGATTTCGTGAGACACGTGGTCCAGGCGCCAGTGAGAAGGTAGTGGAAGCGGCCGAGATAATCAGGCTGAAGGAGATCTCTCGGAACACGCGGAAGCTGATACTAGAGAGCCTGGCGGAGGCTGGTTCTGGCCATCCTGGGGGCTCTCTCTCCGCGGTCGAGCTCATGGTGACGCTCTACTTCCGCGTCATGCACTACGACCCGAAGAACCCGAAGTGGGAGGACAGGGACCGCTTCTTCCTCAGCAAGGGCCATGCGGCCCCGCTTCTCTACGCCATCCTCGCCCAGGCCGGCTTCTTCCCGACCGAGGAGCTGATGACTCTGAGGAAGATCGGGTCCAGGCTTCAGGGCCACCCGAACATGGGGATCCCGGGGGTCGAGGCTCCAGCGGGCTCCGAGGGAATAGGCCTGTCGCTCGGTGTCGGGACGGCCCTGGCCGCGAAGCTGGACAAGAAGCGCTACAGGACCTTCGTGCTCATGGGCGACGGAGAGCAGCAGGAGGGCGAGGTCTGGGAAGCCGCGATGACCGCCTCGAAGTACAGGCTCGACAACCTGACTGCCATCGTCGACAGGAACGGAATCCAGCAGGACGGGCTGACGGAGCAGATCATGCCGATAGAGCCGCTGGCGGCGAAGTGGCGTGCGTTCAACTGGAACGTGATTGAGGTTGACGGTTACGACTACCTCCAACTCATAGACGCCCTGACGCTGGCCGGGACGGTTCGGAACAGGCCAACTGTCATCATCGCGCACACGGTGAAGGGAAAGGGGATATCGTTCATGGAGTGGTCGCCGCAGTACCACGGCACTCCGCCGACGAAGGAGAAGATGTCCGACCTCCTCACAGAGTTGGGCGAGCGATGAAGCAGATCAGGATAGCGCCCTCGATCCTCGCGTGGGATTTGGGGAACCTCCGTGAGGCGGCGGAGATAGCCTCCAAGGGGGGCGCCGACCAGCTCCACCTCGACGTGATCGACGGCCACTTTGCACCGAACATAACCTTCGGGCCGGGCACCGTGAAGGCCCTCCGAAAGGTCTCCGACCTGAAGTTCGACACGCACCTCATGGTCGACCAGCCGGCGGCGTACGTCGAGAAGTTCATGGACGCGGGTTCCGACCTCCTGACATTTCACGCCGAGGTGCTGGACGGGAAGAGGTTCGACCAGCTGTCCGCCGCCGTGAAGGCCCGGGGCAAGGAGGTGGGCTTGGCCATCAAGCCTGGAACTGACCTGCCCAAGTGGGCTCTCGAAAGGATGGACACGCTGAGTGCTCTGATAGTGATGACCGTGAACCCGGGGTTCAGCGGTCAACGAATGGACATGAGCTTGATGCCGAAGCTCGAGAAGATATCGAAGGCAGTCGAGGAGAGGGGCTTCGACACTGACATCGAGGTAGACGGGGGCGTGGAGCCAGAGAACGTGGCGGACGTCGTGAGGAACGGAGGCAACGTGCTCGTCGCAGGGGCTGGCGTCTACTCCAAGGAGAATCCGGTATCTGCGATAGGTGTGCTCAGGCAGCGGGCCCAGGCCGCGAGGAGGGATGGGTGACGTCGAGCACACAGGCCGCCATGAGGGACGCCTACGGCGAGGCCCTGCTCGAACTGGGCGCCTCCCACCCGAACGTGGTGGTTCTCGGCGCCGACACAACGGGCTCGATGAAGTCGGGCGTCTTCGCGACCAAGTTCCCGGCTCGCTTCTTCAACGTTGGCATAGCAGAGCAGAACCTGGTGGGCGTCGCCGCTGGGCTGGCGCACGCAGGGAAAGTGGCGTTCGCCGGCACCTACGCCATTTTCGTGCCCGGCAAGTGCGTGGACCAGATCAGGAACAACGTCGCCTACCCGGACCTGGACGTGAAGATAGTCTGCTCCCACGGCGGGATTTCGGTCGGGCCGGACGGCGCGTCGCACCAGCAGGTCGAAGACATCGCGATAATGCGCTCGATACCCAGGATGAGGGTCGTGGTCCCAGCCGACTCCGTCTCCACCAAGGAGATAGTGAAGGCCGTTGCCGACATTCACGGCCCGTTCTACATCCGGCTCACCAGGCCCTCTACTCAGGTGGTCTACGACAAGGGGTTCAGCTACCAGCTGGGCAAGGCAAACGTGCTTCGAGAGGGCGCGGACGTGGCAATCTTCGGCTGCGGCATAATGGTGCCGGAGGCGCTGAAGGCCGCCGACTCACTCAAGGCGCAGGGTGTGAGCGCCTCGGTGATAGACCTCCACACGATCAAGCCCATCGACGTGGACACCATAGTGCACTTTGCGGCCGCCTGCGGCCGCGTGGTCACGGCCGAGGAGCACAACGTCATGGGTGGCATGGGCTCGGCAGTCGCGGAGGTGCTGGGAGAGAACAGACCCGTCCCGATGAAGAGGGTGGGAGTGATGGACACCTTCGGCGAAAGCGGGGACTCGAAGGAACTGATGAAGAAGTACGGTCTCACAGCAGCGAACATCGAAGGGGCAGCCCACGGGTTGTTGCGGACGACCGCGTAGCGTCTCGCCGCTACCTAACGAACTCGACGTTCGGGAGGGACCTGAACGCCTCGTCGCCTGTTAAGTACCTCAGACCCAAGCTCTTTGAGATTTGGTATCCCGTGGCGTCGGCGTAGGAGATGTTGGAGCCTCCAGCCTTTAGTCTCAGCCTGAGCTTCATCCCCTCCTTCACGTCGGGATCCGTCAACTCCGTCCTGTAGGACCCGAATGCGAGGAATGCGTCCTCGGCCGCCTTCTCCCCTTGGTCCCGCAGAAGCACGAAATACAGTTCCATGAGATTCACCACTGATGTCTTCAGCGTCCTCGCGCTGAAGTACTTCGCGTACGCCTTGTTCCCCTTGAGATAGGCGAGAATGGCGTAGGTGTCCAAGTAGAAGCCCTTCTCTGTCATTCTGACCAGCCTTCTCTCGCTTCATCCTTCAGTTGTTGAGTGGTCTTCTGGGACTTCAGGGAACCGAAGAGCTCGGTCAAGTTGGCCCGTCTCTCCACCTCAAGTTCGATCGAGTCGCCGGGCTTCAGGCCATGGCGGCGCACTTCGTCCTTGGGAATCAGAATCCCCAGAGAGTTGCCAATCCTCACCACTCTGCCGTTGACGCGCAAGCTATCCGTCATGTATAATTATACAGAATGTCTTATTTAAGCTCCTCATCCGCCCTAGCGCTGTGGCCCGCGCTCGCTTAAATAACGAATCATCGTCGTGACCGCCAGTTGGACCTGTACCTCGACACCGCCAATCTCGCGTCCATCAAGAAGTTCAACCAGATGGGCATCGTCGACGGAGTGACCACGAATCCGACCCTCGTGTCGAAGGAGCCGGGCGAATTCGAGCAAATCATAGTCGAGATCTGCAAAGAGGTCAAAGGCCCGGTCAGCGCTGAGGTGGTCAGCACGGATTACGACGGGATGGTGAGGGAGGCGAAGCACCTCTCCTCCATCGCGAAGAACGTGGTGGTGAAGATACCGATAATCCCTGAAGGCCTCCGGGCCACCAAGACCGTGAGCGCCATGGGCATCCCGGTCAACATGACCCTGATCTTCTCGGCGAACCAGGGTCTGCTCGCGGCCAAGGCCGGGGCGTCGTACGTCAGCCCTTTCATCGGCAGGCTTGACGACATCGGGCAGAGGGGAATGACAGTGGTCGAGGAACTCGTGACCATTCGCGACAACTACAAGCTGAAGGCGAAGGTCCTGGTCGGAAGCATAAGGCACCCCCAGCACGTGATAGAGGCCGCGAAGGTTGGCGCCGACATCTCGACCATGCCTCCCGAGGTCATGGAGAAGATGATGCAGCACCCGCTCACCGACGCTGGGCTGAAGCGTTTCCTGGATGACTGGAACAAGGCGAAGAAAGCGAAGCCATCGATGACCGCATAGGGGCCTCTCGCTTGCGTTACGTTGTCGACCAGATGCTGAGCGGACTGGCGAAGGAGCTCTCTGCCGCCGGAATCGACTGCATGACGGCCCAGAAGGCGCTCAGGGGCAACGAGG
>DASPPF010000074.1:0-2970 GCA_035625575.1 Nitrososphaerales archaeon
CCGCGTCTCCCTCCCTGACCATCCACTTCAGGACCTCTCCTTCGGCAACTCCTTCGCCTAGGTCGGGTAGCTTGAACTCGTAGTCCAATTCGAATTGGCGGCGAACCGCCCGGTCGGCGCTTTTAGTCTTTCTTGGGCTGCTAGTAGGCTGCGAGTTCTGCGGCTGCTTTCGTAATCCTTTCCTTGCTTGGAATGTAGAGGTCTTCCTTCTTCCCGAGGGGGACGACGATGTCGAAGCCGGTGACGCGCTTCACCGGCGCCCTCAGGTAATCCAGCCCCTTGTCCGCGACCAGCGCGGCAATCTCGGCTCCGACTCCGAAGCTTCTGGGTGCCTCGTGGACAACGATGAGCCTGCCGGTCTTCCTGACTGATGCGAGTATGGCCTCCGAGTCCAGAGGAGAGATTGTCCTCAGGTCCAAGACCTCCGCCGAGATTCCGCTCTCCGACTGCAGCGCGTCCGCTGCCTGCATGGTCGGAACCATCATGGACCCGTAGGCCACCAGTGTGACGTCCGTTCCCTCTCTCACGGCCCTAGCCTTGCCGATGGGGATGGTGTATTCCTCCTCGGGCACCTCGCCCTTGGGCGAATCGTAGAGCCGCTTCGGCTCCATGAAGACCACCGGGTTGGGCTCCCTGAGCGCGGAGGCGAGCAGCCCCTTTGCCTCGTACGGGTTGGAGGGCACCACGACCTTGAGGCCAGGAGTGTGGCTGAAGTACGCCTCCGGCGAGTCCGAGTGCTGCTCGGGAGGCCTCGTCCCGGCACCGTAGGGGAAGCGTATCACGCCTGCGTTGAGGAACCTGCCCCTGGTCCTGTTCCTCATCCTCGCTATGTGGCCAAAGATCTGGTCGAAGGCCGGGGGAGTGAAGCCGTCGAACTGGAATTCCGCGACGGGCACCATCCCTCCGATGGCTAGCCCGACGAAGATGCCGGCGATGCAGGACTCGGCCAGGGGGGTGTCGAAGACCCGCTCTTTGCCGAACTCCTCCTGCAGGCCCCTGGTAACCTGGAAGACGCCGCCGTTCTTGCCGACGTCCTCGCCGAAGACGACAACCTTGTCGTTCCGCTTCATCTCCTGCCTGAGCGCCATGTTCAGCGCGTTCCTGATGTTGACTCCCTGCTTGCCGCCCTGGGGCCTCCGCTCCTCAGGCTGTGGTTCTGCCTCCTCGACCACCCCCAGAGCCTCCGCTTCCTCCTCTCTCAGTGCGGGCGTGGGCAAGTCGTACATGTATCGGAAAATCTCCGAAGGCGCTTCGCCCGTCGAGTTCCTGTACTCGTTCACCGCGTCAGAGACTATCTTCTGGGCCCCATCGGCTACTGCCTTCCTTTCTCCTTCGTTCATCAAGCCGCTGTTCCTCAGGTAGAGCTCCAGCCTGTGAAGGGGGTCCTTCTGCTCCCACTCGGCGATCTCCTCAGCCTCCTTCAGCTTGTTCGAGACCAGCTCTGCAGTAGTGTGGGGGCCAACCCTGTAGGTAAGTAGCTCAATCAGAGTCGGACCGTCACCCCTCCTTGCCCTTTCGACAGCGTACCTTGTCGCTTCGTAGGAAGCAAGGACATCGTTGCCGTCGACGACGATTCCCTCGAACCCGTAGGCTATCGCCTTCTGCGCCAGAGTTCCCGATGCCGTCTGCTCCTCCCTCCTTAGAGAGATTGCCCACTGGTTGTTCTCGACCGCAAAGATGACGGGGAGCTTGTAGACTCCGGCGAAGTTCAGGCCTTCGTGGAAGTCCCCCTTGGAGGTTCCTCCGTCGCCAGTCGAGACCAGCGTCGCGGAGCGCATTCCCTGGGCCTTCTCCGACATCGCCAGCCCGACCGCGTGCGGAATCTGAGTGGCCACAGGAACTGCGACCGGGAGTAGGTTGAGGTCGGGCGGCATCTTCATTCCTCTTTCGTCGCCGCCCCAGAATTGCAGGAGCTGCATTGGTGGGAGGCCGAACGCGATCATGCCAGCGCTGTCCCTGTACATCGGAACGTACCAGTCGCCCTTCTCGAGCGCCAGGGTGAATCCAACCTGGGCTCCCTCCTGCCCCTCGCAGGGCGCATAGGTGCCTATCTCGCGCAGCGTCGAGAGGTTCGACGCCTTCTCGTCGAAGGTGCGTCCGAGCACGAGGGCGGAGTACATGCGTCTGAGAAGAGCGGTGTCCGGCTTCTCACCGTCAATGACTCCGTCGGGAGCGAGCCTTCGAAAAACGATGTCCTCGATGCTGTCGTAGCCCAAGTCAGACTCTTTCAGAATCCTGGGCGAACCCATTAGGGCCGCGCCTCGCGTGTAATTATTTAACGATATTCGGCCGCTTGTGGTTCGCAGTCAGCTCTCGAACGGTGGTCCCGCGGGAATTCTCGGCAGCCCTCCTTCCAACGTGAGAGCCAAGGAGAGGAGTCGAGAATCGGAGTTCAGGTCTCCGGCCAACTGGAGACCGACCGGCAGGTTCCCCCTCGTCAGGCCGCAGGGCACGCTGATGGCAGGCGCGCCGTAGACATTGAACGGCTCGGTAAAGGCCAGAAGTGCTCGCCTGATTCTTTGAGCGGACGCTTCGTCCTTGCTCTCCTTGATCGTGGGAGCGGCAATCGGGGTCGTGGGCAGCGCGATCACGTCCAGCCTCCCGAAGAGGGAACGATATCGGTCTACGAGGGTCCGCCTCGCTCGCTGGGCGTCGACATAGACGGCGGCAGGAATAGCCAGTCCCTGGGCTAGTCTTTTCCTGAGGTCAGGGCCGTACTCTCGGTACCTTTCCTTGAAGTATCTCCAATGATATGATGCTGCCTCTGCCAAGGTGATGAGGCCCCGGCAGGCTATCGCTTCGCTGTAGTGAGGGAAGTCGAAGCGGACCAGTGTCCCGCCTCCGCCCTCGATTGTCACCAGTGCGTCATCGTACAGCCGCAGCACGTCCTCGTCCACCTCTGTCGGGATGTTTCGCGGGACTCCGACCTTCATCCCTCGCAGCCTGCCCGGCCGGATTGTGCTCGGAATT
>DASPPF010000075.1:0-2696 GCA_035625575.1 Nitrososphaerales archaeon
TATTAACGTAGGTCCGGCGCAGCGCCTCTCCAATCTCTCTGATCAGAGGAATAATCTCAATGCCTGAAAGTTCTGCCACCGATGCCCACCGAGCCGAACTTCCGCCGCCACGCCCATTTGATAAGCTCTATTGGCTCAGAATCGTTTGCGGCGTTGCCGCGGGGTTCTTCTCCGAGTACATCTGGAAGCTTCCGGGCGCAGACTGGACGTTCGGAATTACGGTGTGCGTCGGCATCTACCTCCTGAGCTACTATGCCGCGAGGTACATCTGGTACAGGAAGCTGGAGCCGACCAAGCTGAGCAAGATATACACCACGGGGATCGGCAGCTACGTGATGCTCTTCATCTTCACGTGGATTCTACTTGCTACCCTGTCTTAGCATCTTGGCATACCCTAGCAGGGTGTCCGCGTAGCCCAGGTCCCAGTCGTCGGCCATCTGGTTCTTCTTTATCGTCTGGGCCGCCTTCGAGATTCTCTCCTCGCTCCAGCTCTGCATTCCTCCCTCCCTGGCCTTGGAAGTGCTCGCTAGTATCCCGGCCGCCGCCATGGCGCTGCCCTTCTCCCTGTCGGTCTTCGCCTGGGTCATCACCACTGACAGCTTCGCCTTCGCCTCTTCCAGGTCGGGTTTCCGTATCGACTCCAGGATTGATGCCACGGCCTGGTTCATTCTTGTACCCTCCAGGTCGTGGTCGCCCTATAAATGGCTGCGGAGACCGCGGGCCTAGAGCAGTCCGGCGTCCCCTATCTGCCCGAGCTGGGCCGTCGCCCCATCGGACACGCGCGTCGCCTTCACGCCCTCCTTGGACTTCTCAAGATGGACGGAGCAGTGGACGAGCTCCTCCATGGTTCGTCCTCCTATTCTGGTCTCTCCGCCCTCCTCCGCGAAGGTCACCCTGTTGGCGAGCAGGTAGGCTCTTCCGTGGATGAAGGCGTCCCTGGCGATGTCGCTGAGGAGCACGTCCAAGCCACCCTGCCTGCTCTGGAGGTTCGAGTGCCCAGGATAATCCAGCGTGAAGTTCCGCGTGAATGTGTCTATGGCCACGAACCTCGCCGCGGCAGTCTCGCTCCTCTTGGCGATGGCCCGCACCGCGTCTGACTGCGCGGCCGCGGTCGTCACCCTGACGTACTCGATCCTTTCGAGCAGGCCCTCAGAGAACTGCTTCCTCGCCCTTGCCATCGCCAATACCCTCTCTGGCCTGAAGGCACCCTCGGAATCTATGAAGACAGCCTTCTCCTTCCGTGCCGCGACCAGAAGCGCCGCCTGCATCGCCAGCTGAGTCTTGCCGCATCCGCTCTGTCCGTACACCTCCACGACCCTGCCTGCCCGGAGACCGCCGCCCAGCAGGCCGTCCATTGGCGGGGACCCGGAGCTGAAAACAGGAGAGGAGGCTAGCCTCTCCAACGCATCGAGCGCGGAGATCTTCTCGCCCATGCCGGCGGCTCTGGTCCGTCGCTCTCTTTATTGTTGCGACCCATAGGCTTTTAACACCGAACGAAGTCCCGCCCAAAAGTCCGACGTGAACCCTCCCCAACCGCAGGTGAAGCGGCCCCTCAACGTCCTACAAAAGGCGACAAACAAGCAGGTGTCGGTGAGGCTGAAGAGCGACATCGAGTACAGGGGCAAGATGTCCAACGTCGACCCCTACATGAACGTCATACTCGTCGACGCTGAGGAGTCAGAGAATGGCTCGAAGAAGGCCAACTACGGCAAGGTCGTGATAAGGGGCAACAACGTCCTCTACATCAGGATAGAGGACAAGCTCTAGGCGGTTTTCCTCCCATGGGCAGGTCGCTCCACGTTGAGCAGATACGAGGATACGGAGTCGAGGACTTCGATGTCGAAATCGTCGAGCGCAAGGGCGTCGGCCACCCGGACAGCCTGATCGACGGGGCCTGCGAAGCCGTCTCGCGCGGTCTGAGCAACTACTACCTGGAGAACTTCGGCGCGATCCTGCATCACAACGTCGACAAGGGACTTCTCGTCGGCGGCAAGGCGGAGGCGAGGTTCGGAGGAGGGAGGGTGCTGCAGCCAATCCGCCTCATCGTCGCCGGGAGGGCAACGGAGCTCGTCCCCACCGGGCGCAGGGATGTCAAGGTCCCAGTGGACGAGATTGCGCTGGATTCGGTCAGGAAGTTCTTCAAGGATACGATGCGGTTTCTCGACCCAGCAAGGCACCTCAGGATCGAGACGATGATCAAGCAGGGCTCGCCCGACCTGGTGGCAGTCTTCATGAGGACGAAGTCGATGCCCGTCTCGAACGACACCTCCGTAGGGGTCGGCTACGCGCCGATGTCCTCCACGGAGACCGTGGTGCTCGGCATAGAGAGGCTTCTGAACTCTCGTGAGTTCAAGAGGAAACACCCGGAGGTCGGGGAGGACGTGAAGGTGATGGGGATGAGGAGGGGGAGGGAGCTCAGCGTGACCGTGGCGGCCGCGATGGTGAGCGGGAAGATTCCGGACGCGAGCCATTATGAGAGCGCGCTCGCCGACGCGGCCGAGGAAATCGAGAGGTTCACGTCCAGGTCGCCCCTGCACGTGAAGACCAGGCTCAACGCGGCAGACGACATGAAGCACGGGAGTTACTACCTGACGGTCACAGGAACATCGGCCGAACAGGGAGACGACGGCAACACCGGCAGGGGGAACAGGGTCAACGGGCTGATCTCCCCAATGCGGCAGTACTCCATGGAGGCA
>DASPPF010000076.1:0-7128 GCA_035625575.1 Nitrososphaerales archaeon
GGGGCCGCGCTCTCCAGGCGAAGGTGGGTCAAGGACTCCTCCAGGCGCGAGTACCGCTATCTGGTCAACCCAGTGACCGAGGGCATACCTCCGGAGCCTCCCGAACTACTCGAGTGGCTGGTCGAGATGCTCGACAAGGCCGCCTCGACTGGGGCTGACAAGGTCGTGACCTTCGAGGCCCTCGGCATACCTTACGCAACGCTTCTGGCTCAGAGGCGGAAGAAACCACTGGCAATCATCAGGAAGAGGGACTTCGGGTCGCGCGAGAACCTCATCGCGAAGATCCCGTACGCGTCCGGCTTCGAGAAGGGCGACTACTACGTTTACGGAGTCAGCAAGGGAGAGCGAATCATCCTCATCGACGACATGGTATCGACGGGAGGGAGCCTCATCCCAACGATCAAGGCACTGAGGAAGAAGGGCGTGGGAATCGAGGACGTGCTTGCTGTCTGCGAGAAGCCTCAGTACGGAGGGTCCTCCGAGGTGAGAAGAAGGACCGGCGTGAAAGTGAAGACGCTCTTCAGGCTCGAGGAGAGAGGGGGTCGGATTGTCGCGAGTCCGACGCCCCTGTTGTCGAAGCTTCTCGGGCATCCCCCCGCCCGGAATGGTCCCTCCACAGCGAGACGAGGTACGCGACGTTCAGCAGAGTGAAGGCAACGCCGGCGATCAGTTCAATCGTGAACCTGTAGAAGGCGTACTGAAGGTCGAGGGTGTAGTCCACCAGGGTGGCCTCGGAGTAGATGGGCGCCGTGAACCTCAGCATCAGAAGGTTGTTCGCCAGCAGGTAGACCATCACGACCACCGCGGTCGCTGCGAGCAGCCTGATTCTCTTCGGCTGTATCAGCGAAACATCCAGCAGCCCGAGGACCAGAAGGTACACGGAGTACTGCTCGTTGACCTGCGACTTGAAGATGAGAAAGAGGAGGGTCGCCACGAGCATCACCTTGATGACAGCAGCATCGCTCCGCAGCCCGTACGCCCTCGCAGCCACGACGGTTCCTATGAGCACGGTGGGTATCCACAGGTAGTTCAGCACCCACAGCTGGTCGACGGTCTGCGGGACGATCGTGCCGAGGTACTCCAGGTAGTTTACAATCGTGAACACGGACATCGAGCCGCCGCCCTTCGACACCGTGGACGCCGTTACCCTGAACACGTCGCTTATCGACCATCCCATTATCGCCGAGATGCCGAAGGTGAGCGCGACAGGAATCAGGACTGCCACGAGGATTCCCCACCAGCGCCTCGGGTTTCCGAGGGTCAGCGGGATCGCGTAGATCAGAGGAATCGACTTTGCGAAGGTCGCCAGGCCGGAGAATGCCGACTTGGACGAGACCGAGGCGGACAGCAAGGCGACCAGCACGAGTGCCATCGCGATTGAGTCGAACATCCCCCAGATGCTCGAGAATATTATCGAGAGGGGGAGGAACGTCCAGACCTCCGCGGCCCAGAGGGCCCTTTCGGGCCTGTGTCTCTTCACGACGAGATAGAGAAGGTACGCTACGGCGATGTCGCCGGCTATGATTGGCTGCTTCAGAAGGAAGTAGTACACGAAACGGTTGCCGAATCCCACAAGGGAGTAAAGGTCGTAGGCGCCTGCGGCCACGAAGGGCCAGAAGGGGAGGTAGCCAATGGTGGCCGTGCTAGAAATCGAGAACACGTTTGCGAAGCTGAGTCCGGGCGCGCCCGGAAGTATCCCGTAAGGGCTGAACCCTCGGGCGGTGTAGTAGCCCACACGCACCCAGAGCTCGAAGTCGAAGGGATGGCCGGTCCAGAAGCTGAAGGCCTCCCTGATCAGAGTCCCCACGGCGAGCACTCTTGACAGCTTCACTGGACTTCAGGCTCCCCTACGCCGGCAGCATGGCCCTGCTCAGCCTGTCCCAGTTCTCTCCTATCTTCTTCACGTCGTACCCGCAGATTTCCACGATTCCCGGCAGCGGGTCTGTGATTGGAGCCACCCCGACTCCCACCTTGCTCACGGAGAAGAAGAAGAAGAACGACCTCCGTCTCGCTGTCACGGCCAGTATGGCCCCGTTCTTCTCCACGATGAACTTGAACATCGTCGACTCGTTCATCAATCGCAAGCCCATCCCTCCTAGATTCTTCTGTACACTCCCAGGAAGTGGTCGCCGAGCCTGTTGAATGGGTACATCCCCTCGATGTGCACGTCCGCGTACTTCACGAACCTCTCTACTCGCGGGTGTGGCAGGTACCTGGTCAGGTTCGAGGGTGGAAGGAGGATGCCGACGCCCCTGACCTCCTCGAGCTTGAAGAACCTCGAAAGGAATTGCGACATGGAACCGACGGTGAACGAGGTCGTGGAGATGCAGAACCTCGACTTGCCTATGGGGACCGGGTTGCTCAGCCTCGCGACGGACATCGCAGGCTTCAGCCGGAGCCAGTACCCCGCTATCTCGTAGAGGCAGAACTTGTTCCAGACTCCCAGCACCAGCCTCCCCTCCTTTCTTATGACCGCGTGAAGCGCGGCGGCCATCTCTGGAAGCTTCGGGTCAGTGTTCACTGCGCCGTATGTCGAGTAGGCGCCGTCCACGCTGTTGAAACCAGCCCTTTCGAGGGACTCCTTCAGCTGGTACGGCCTGGACTGCAGCGGCACCACCCTGTCGCGGACTCCTTCCGCGGCCGCCTTCCTCTCGAGGACCGAGAGCATCCTCGAAGAGATGTCCGTCGCGACCACGGTGATTCCGCGCCTGGCGAGCGCCAGGGTCTCCGTCCCCGTTCCACAGCCCACTTCTACGATGGTGTCCCCAGGCTTGAAGACTCCCGAGAGGAGCGCGACTGACCTGTTCCTCAGCCACACGTTGATTGGGTTCCCGAGTATATGCTCGTCGTACTCCTCGGCCACGCCGTCGAACGCAGCCTCCAGGTCCTCGTACACGAATTCGAAATAGTCCTGAGAGCCTTCGGAGATTGGCCGGACCTCGAGGTACTTGGTCGCGCCCCAGTACTTCTTCCTCACCTCATCGAGGCCATACTTCCGCGCGAAGGCGGAGAGAACAGGGTCGGTCAGGTTCCGAACCTTGACGAACCTGGCGACGCCTTCCAGCACCCTTCCGTTCGAGTAGACCTTCACCCTCGGGTCGGCGATGACGTTCGCCACCCAGTCCTGGCTGCCGCCGGTCTGGGGGAAGACCACGAGGTTCCCTTCGAAGGTCACGTACCTCACTATGACCGGATGAATCCTTCCTGTCCTCCGGCCGCGGGTCTCGAGCCTTATGTACTGACCAAGAGAAAACAAAACCCTCCGACGCACCTCGATGCTGAGTTAAGCGTTCGCTACGTAGATGCCACGCAGGTTCTGGTACTTCCGAGACTCAAAGAGGATGCGCCCTTCGCCAACGCTTAGGTCGTTGACGAGCTTGCTCCTCCCCTCCTTCCTATTCTTCGCGTTGTCCAGGACGGACTTCATCCTGACGTAGAGTCCCACAGTCCTGAAGAGGAACATGTTCAGGAGCCGCCTGCCGACGGGGGATCTCGCCTCGGGCGGGGGATTCGTCGCGGGGTTGACGGACGTCATGTACGCCTTGGGGAAGAGTGCCTCCATCCATCTCGCCTCCCCCAGCAGGGAGATGAAGAAGTCCCGTCCCTCAATCACCTTCAGGTTCAGCGCGTCCCTGGCGAAGAGCCTGTCCTTCGGCTCTGAGAAGGCCCGCCTCGCGTTCTCTTCGTCGAGCGCGTAGCTGAAGCAGAGTCTCGGTATGTCCTTTCGGAACGTCGCATAGAACCGCGACACGAGCAGGTGCTTGAGCACGAAGAGCCACAGGGCGTCGGTCCTGGTGACGCAGAACACGTCGATGTCGTCGTTCGGCCTGGCGAACTCGTAGGAGTTGCCTCCGCTCACGGCGAACATCCTCAGGTCGTCCCCGGCAAAGGCCCTCCAGACGGCCTTCGCGAGCTCCATGTTGGCGGCCACCCTCCGCTTCCCTTCGTTCACCTTGGCCTCTATCGCGGTGGGACCGACCTCGAGCAGTGCGCGCCTAGAAACGATTCTGCCAGAATGCAGCTGGTACTCGGAGCCCGGACCGTCCAGACCGCGCCAGGCCGTAGCCAGTTCCTCCTCGGACATGTCGGTAGAAGTGATCTTCAGAGCCTCGGCGAGCGAGAGATGGGTGCCGTGCATCTCGGCTATGCGGACGTAGGAGATAATTTCTGACACTTCGTCCTCCCTCAGCGTGGGCGCGGATTGGCTAGACTGCATACCTCTTCCACACGGCGTGTCTCTTGCTCCGGCGCAGCTGGTCAGACAGGGCTAAGAGCGCGGACAGAATCTCGCTGACGAAAGCGACAGGCAGCGCCGGTATCAGGCTCGGGCAGGCCGAGAGGGACGCGACCAGTATGCGGGCCGCCGTGAGAGGTCTCGTGAAGAGAAGGGACTCGACCGTCCTCGGAGGGCTTCCCAGCTTCCTCCACACCTGCACGTGCCCGAACACGATTCTCCGCCTCTGGCCGATCAAGTCCGCAGGCCTCTCCGGGACGTCGATGGAGACAACGGCCTTCTCTGAAAACTTCACCAGGTGGCCTCCAGCTTTGATTCGTCCGCCAATGTAGGCTCCGTCGTTGACCAGGTTTGGCGGGAGGGGGGCCAGCAGCTTCCTTCGAACAGCGAAGAGCTCGTCTGAGGTGTGGTTACTGAGCATGGCGTGATTCAGCCTCAGCGAAGCTAGATTGTGTGTTGACCACATGATGCGCAGCACGCGATTCAGAAGCCCTCCAGAGCCCCCGAAGACAGGTTGCGCCGAGACACACCCCGCCCTTTCATCGGCCGCCAGTTCCTTCAGGAGGGTGAGGATTGCCCCCTTAGCGGGCGAGGCGTCCGAGTTCAGCAGCACCAGGTACTCTCCGACGGAATTCTCCATGATCCTGTTCACCGCCTCAGCCTTCCCTCTCCTTTCGGGCTCTGTTATCACCCTGATTCTCGCGTCCTCCTCTGCGGCCCCCGTCAGCCTCGAGAGGATGTCCGGAGGGCAGGCACTGGCGACAACCACCAATCGCTCCATCGCAAATGAGTTCCCGAAGTCCTCGTCGCGTAGGAAGCTGAGCAGGGAAGGCAAGGATGCGGCCGAGTCCGACGCACTGACCCCGACGCTGAAGGTGGTTGGAGCTGCCGAAGATTCCATTCTCATCACAGTGTTATCCTGAGGAGGGCCGAGACGCCGACCAGCTCGATTCCTCCCATGACAGACATGAACGGGACCGCCTCTTCGCCGAAGTAGGGACCCAGGAAGAGGTACGCGCCGGCGGTGCCCACGCTGTGTATGAGCAGGAGCAGGGCGAAGACAAAGAGCCCCAGAGGATACCTCGCGCGCGTCGAGAGCGCAGTCCTTCCGTAGAAGTACGCGAGGGCGCCGAAGAGCACGGCATTGACACAGTAGAGTATGATTGCCAGCCCGAGCAGCGGCGTCATCGACCGAATTTTTTCGCGGAGGCAGTTTAAGCGTATTTCAGAATCTGACCAAAATTTCACCCATTTCAAGGGCTAAATCGAAGGACGTTCTCGCCGAATTCGTTGCCCGACGACAAGGAGCTCAAGAGGGTGCTCTGGTACGTACTGGGAGGGTCGAGGGGAGGCGAGAACAGGGCCAGGATAATTACGGAGCTCCGAGAACGGCCGATGAACATGAACCAGCTGGCCGAGAAACTCTCGGTCGACTATAGGACGATAACACACCACGTGGGGGTCCTCGTGTCGAACTCTCTCATCATGCCCCACGGCGACAAGTACGGCGCGATGTACTTCCTGACGCCTAGGCTAGAGGCAGACTTAGCGGTCTTCGACGAAGTGTGCTCCTCGCTCCATTATCTGCCGAAATGACGAGCATCGTAGGCGCACTCGTCAGCTTCGGTGCCCCAGGTCAGGGCGTCGGTGGGTAATGCATGCGATTTGATATGTGGACCGGGGGGGACTCGAACCCCCGACCTCCCCCATTTTGGATTTCTTTGCCAAGGGGGTATCCTACCAGACTAGACTACCGGCCCCTATGAGAGGGCACTTTTTGTCTTCCTTAATACTCTTCGACCAAGTCAATAGCTCAGATTATTCGCCGACCCCATTCTCCGCCCATCTTGGAATAGAGTTGCCCCCGTGCCACAGGTCTTCCACGTGCCTCGGGTTTCAATTATGTATGGCGCATCCATCAGTTTCTGGCCTTTTCTCTGGGTAGAGAAGCCAACCCCCTTGCGAACCTCTTCACATCAGCAAACTTGCTGATTACAACGCCGTACGAGGTCCGCTTCACGACGAAAGCATCGCTTCTGATTGCCTTGGCTGTTCCCGCCTCTCGTTTGCGCTCGATTCTGGAAGCCATTCCTAGCTGCCTCAGCAAACGCCTCGCATTTGACAGAAGCATCCTGCCGGAGTTTCGGCCCCGACGCAAAGCGCTAGTCTCTCAGTGATACTAGCGTCCACATGGCCTTCCGCATCGAAGAACGATTCAATTACTCAGAATTGGGGAGGAGGGCATATCGAAATTAGTCGCAGGACCTCGGTGCGCGCCATTCAAGGAGTTGTGTCCTCAAGCCTTATTTCGGCCGAGTCCTTCCTCCCGCTGCGATGTCTGTGAGCATCGACGAGTTCAGCAAGATCGAGATGAAGGTCGGCAAGGTCGCCTCAGTCGACGACATCCCCCAGGCCAGGAAGCCCATGTACAGGCTCGCCATCGATTTCGGAGACGGAACGACGAAGCAGTGCGTGGCAGGCATCAAGCAGTTCTACACCAAGGAGCAGCTGCTCGGCAAGAGGGTGGTCGCGGTCGTGAATCTTCAGCCCAAGTCAGTGGCCGGAGTGGTTTCAGAGTGCATGATGCTGGCCGCTTTCAACGAGGAGGTGGTGTCACTCCTTTCTCCCGACAGGGACCTGCCCCTCGGCACCAAGGTCGGCTGAACCGCCCAAGCCTTTTAACCTCGGCGCCGTCGCGGCGTGATTCGTGCGGTCGTCGTCTAGCCTGGTCCAGGACATCAAGTCCGACGAGGACGTGTAGGCCTGCCACGCTGGTAATCCCCCCGCGGGAACAGAAACCCGGGTTCAAATCCCGGCGACCGCATCTTTTCATCCCTCTGGCAAGTGCACCAGCGCCTGTCGGTGCTGGATTTGATGTCACTCGATTCCGTTTC
>DASPPF010000077.1:0-2038 GCA_035625575.1 Nitrososphaerales archaeon
AGCCAGCGACAGAATCAAGGGGGTGGCGTCGCGGACGCCGCTGGTCGAAGCCCCTTCGCTCTCCAAGGAGTTCGGGAGGCAGGTCTACCTCAAACTGGAGTGCTATCAGCCGATTCGAGTCTTCAAGATAAGGGGGGCGTACAATAGAGTCTCGCAGGCCTCGTCGCGAGGCGTCGTCGCTGCGTCCTCGGGGAACCACGGGATAGCCGTCGCCTACTCCGCCAGGCTCTTGGGCAAGAAGTGCACCGTGGTGGTGCCCGAGACCGCCGTAGAAGAGAAGGTGTCCGCCATAGTGGAGCTCGGGGCCGAGGTGGTGAAGTACGGGAGGTTCAGCAGCGAAAGGGAGGCCAAGGCAAGGGAGCTGGCCAAGGAGCGAGGCGAGTTCATCCACCCGTTTGACGACCTGGAGGTGATAGCCGGCCAGGGAACCTGCGGCTTGGAGATCGCGCAACAGCTCAATGAATTCGATTCGGTGCTGGTTCCGGTCGGAGGAGGGGGCCTGATCTCGGGCATCTCCGTCGCCGTCAAGGCACTGAAGCCCAAGGCCCAGGTCTTCGGGGTGGAACCGATGGGTGCGTCGAAGCTTGGTCCTTCCCTGAAACAGGGAATGAGGGTCACACTCGGCTCGCCCAAGTCCATCGCCGACGGCCTCCTGCCGAACTCGGTCGGCGAACTCCCGTTCAAGCTCTGCAGGGGGAGGGTGGCAGGGACTTTCGAGGTGAGCGAGGACGAGATACTCGACGCCATGTGGCTCCTACTGCAGAAGGCTCACGTGGCGGCCGAGCCCTCCGGGGCCGTTCCCTTGGCCGCACTCTTGGCGGGCAGAGACGTGGAAAGGCTTGGCGGCCGGGTCGTGCTCGTGATTTCTGGAGGGAACGTGTCTCTCAACCTCCTGAAGAGGATTCTAGAGGAGACCTGACGTACCAGCAGGCGGGTCTGGACAGGGTTAGCGCGCCGGGAAGATGAGAGGCCGGCCCCAAAGGTACCCGAGATTCACAAGCACCACCAGAAGGGCCACGACCAGGGTCTTCTCCAGGTTGAGGCTGGAGGCCGAGCGCACGGACACGGTGTAGATGTACGCCCCCCAGACCACCAAGGCGGCCTGGAAGACCAGGTAGCCCGAACCCACGTACAGATGGTTCAGGAACGCCAGGCTTGGCGCGAAGCTCCGCCTGAGCCCCTCGAGCGCCATCGCGAACATCACCGGGACCAGCGACAGTGCGCTTCCGCCGGCCATGCCTGCCAGCGAGACGCTCGACCTCCAGAGAAGCATGACCAGCAGCGAGCCGATCAGGAAAAGGAGCAGCCAGCTGGCAAGGACGGAAACGAGGGCCGATGCCGGAGGGGCGGCCCTCCCTAGGATGAAGAAGACGACGTCGTCAATCCTGGTCATGCCCGCGAGCACGGAGGCGGTGAGAAGAATTCCTACCGTGATGCTGATGTCGGACATCGAGTCCACCGGCAATCGCTCGACGTGAGAATCGAAGAGAAGGACCTCCCCGAGGACTGCCCTGAGGGAGGGGAGCCTGACCCGCCTCGTCTCCTTGACCTGCGCCATCCCCCTTATCGCCTCGTAGACCTGCTTGCCTTGCTCCGTCAAGATGTACTGTTTGGAGCTGTTCTGCGAAACCAAACCCGACAGACCGTCGAGATGGTAGTAGAGGGTCCCGACGCCGAGCTTCATGTTTGCCTTCAGGTCCTTGAAGCTCAGCTCTCCCCGGTCTCCGATGGTGCGTATGATTGCGGCTCGGTTGGGCTTTGAGAGAATGTCGTCCAGGTTCTGCGGGCGAGTGTTCGGCGCAGACATCTGAGACGGGAGCGGTCACGAATTACTTATCCTTTGGCGGACTACGGAAGGAGCTGTTGGAAGACAATGGGTCCACGGCCTTCAGGCTTCCGCGAGGGTCTCGGTGCTTCTAACACCGTCGATCGCGTTGACCTTGGCCGTCAGCTCCCTCAGAGCCGGGTAGTCGGGCCCTTCAATGAATGCCACAGCGTCGAACCTGCCGTAGACCACGTACGCTTTCCTTACGCCCTT
>DASPPF010000078.1:0-3339 GCA_035625575.1 Nitrososphaerales archaeon
GATGGCCTCGGCCCGCCGGCTCGAGCCAGCTGAAGGAGGGGCGAGAATCAAGAGAGTCTCTTCTGAATCGGCAAAGGAATGGTCACGCGCCTACCTACTCTCTTTCTACGGCGACGAGACACTGATGCCTGCCGTCACCGAGGTCGTGCGTCGCCTCGTGAGAAACAGGGCCGCGACACTTCTGGAAGCCGAGCTGAACGGCTCCGTGGCCGGCGTGCTGGCCGTCTTCAGGACGCGACGCGTGGCCGGGGTCTACTGCGTGGGAACCGTCCCCAAGTTCAGACGTCAGGGGGTCGCTGGTGCACTGATGGCTCGGGCTGGCGAAATCGCCTCCTCGGAGGGCAGGCGCCTAATCCTGCAGACGCTGAAGTCAGACGGGGCGGAGGCCTTCTACTCCAAGCGAGGATTCGTTCCCGCCTACCAGAAGGCTTTCATGAGGCAAGAAAATTAAAATTGGGAGAATCGCGAGGCATCCCGCCGTTGGGGCTCAACGTTCAGATAGACAGGAGCGCGCCTCCCGGGTCTTTCCCGTTCACCCGACTCTTCAGAGGCTTCGAGGGCGTCGGAGCCGTGAGGAGGATCTTCGGCGAGAAGACGGACGACGTGCTGGCTGGGTTGACTGTGGAGGTCATCGAGAGCCGCGGTTACCTCAGGATCAACGACGGCAACGGCTCGATAATGGTCAACTCGAAGTATCTCAGGGAAGGCGAGGAGAGGCACATCTACCTTGACGTGATTCACGAACTTGTCCACATACGCCAGCACAGAGAGGGGAAGGAGCTCTGGGACAAGAACTACGCCTACGTGGATAGGCCGACGGAGATTGAGGCCTACCGGGTCGCGGTCGAGGAGGCGAGGAGAATCGGCCTCACCGAAGCGGAGGTCGCGGACTATTTGAAAGTCGAGTGGGTTCCCGAAGAAGACTTCCGAAGGTTCCTCAACACGCTCGGCGTGACTGCTTGACCGCCCAGGAGCCGCTCCCGCCCGGCCAGGTCTGGGGCAAGAAGTTCGTCATCTACGCCGCGCTATCAATTCCGAGGGTTGACGCGAGGAACTGGAAACTCAGGATAGACGGGATGGTCAAGCAGCCGGTCGAGTACACCTACGATCAGCTGACGTCGGGAGACCAGTTCCACTACGTCCGGTCATTTCACTGTGTCACTCAGTGGTCCATCAAGGACGTCGAATGGGACGGCGTCCAGATTCGTAAGCTGGTCGAGCCGGCCGGAGTCGACCCTGCTTCGAAATGGGTGATGTTCCGCTGCGTAGACGGCTACACCGCTCCGGTCCCGGTGGAAGACGCGTTGAGCGAGGATTCTATAGTGGCTCTCCGCCTCAACGGGAAGCCGCTAAGCGCGGAGCAGGGCTTCCCGGTTAGGCCCTTCATGCCGCAGCTCTACGGCTGGAAGAGCGCAAAGTGGCTGAACAGGATGGAGTTCATCCGCGACTACGCCGACGGCTACTGGGAGATGTACGGCTACCACGAGCGGGCCAACGTCTGGGAGGAGGAGCGCTTCAAGGGCCACTCGGGGAAGCACTCGAAGAGGACGGCCTACGGGACAGCCTAGGCTCCCTTCTGGAGCTCGGCCAGGATTTCTTTCGCCCTGTCGAACCTGACCTTCTTCTCCTGGACCATCCTCTGGGCCACCAAGTCGACGTACTTGCCGGTGGCTCCCGCGCTTATCGCGACGTTCCGCGAATGGAGCTTCATGTGCCCTCTCTGGATTCCCTCGGTGGCCAGCGCCCTCAGGGCGGCGAAGTTCTGAGCCAGGCCGACCGCGGCCATGACTTCCGCCAGCTCTATCGCAGTCTTGACACCCAGGATCTTAATCGCCGCCTTCGCGGCGGGATGAGTCTTCGACGCGCCACCGACCAGGCCCACGGCCATCGGCATCTCCAGAGTCCCCACCAGGTCTCCGTTCGCGTTCTTCTCCCAGGTGGTGAGCGGCTTGTACCTGCCCGACCTCGACGCGTAGCTGTGAGCGCCCGCCTCCAAGGCCCTTATGTCCTGGCCGCACGCTATCGCCACGGCGATGACGCCGTTCATGATCCCCTTGTTGTGGGTGGCGCAGCGGTAGGGGTCGGCGTCGGCGAACGCGTACGCATAGACTACACCGTCCACCGCCTCCTCCCCACCGACGGCCTCCTTCTCGAAAACGGCGGTCGCCCTGACCAGCCTTCTGTCAGCCAGGTTGGATATGATCCTGAGGAAGACTCTCCCGCCAGCGGCCTCCTCGACCATCGGCGCGACGGCCTCGGCCATCGTGTTCACCGCGTTCGCTCCCATTGCGTCCCCGGTGTTCACGACCAGTTCGGCTATCACCATCGGACCCTTGATTGAGGAGACGACCTTCACGTTCAGGTCTTTGGCTCCGCCGCCGAGCGAGACCAGCATCGGGTCCTGGTCATTGGCCTTCCTGAGCATCTCCTCCTTCCTCTCCAGGACGCGCATCCTCGCCCCGTTCGGGTCCTCGACGTTCACCACCTGGATCTGACCTATCATCACTGGTCCGCTGTTGGTCACGGTGAAGCCGCCCTTCACCCTGGCGATCTTGGCGGCGTTGCTCGCAGCAGCCAGGACCGACGGCTCCTCCAGCGCCATCGGGACAAGGTAGTCCTTACCGTTGACCCTGTAGTTGACCGCGACGCCCATTGGCACCGTGATCCCGCCTATCACGTTCTCTATCATCCGGTCTGCCACGTCCGCGGGCAGTCCGCCGGTGTTCGCAATCACCTTGGCCTCCTCGTCCGTCAGCCCAGTGAGTTTCTTGACGAGTTCCAGCCTCTCGGCGATGCTCATCTTGTAGAAACCGGGAATCTCGGAACTTCCGTCCAATCTCTTTCGCGCCGAAGCTTTGGCGCTGGCTATTTAATCGAAGCGACACAGTCTGAGGCCTCACTCGGCAAAGAGCGAAAGATCTCTGTCCGTTGATTCTGGATTAGGACGCCCGCAGGTCTAAGCATAAAAGCGGGTCGAAAATCGGTGCCTCGCTGGGCCGGTCGTCTAGCTCGGTTTAGGACGTCACAAACGGCGCCAAGCTCTGACACGAGTAGCAGGAGACGGCGAAGGTCGGCGGTCCAAATCCGCCCCGGCCCACCATACCTCCCAATCCTTAATACGAACGCGCCAGAATTCTGCAGCGTTGAACCTGAGCCTCGCCGCGCTCGCCTTCCTGATAGTTCTGTTCGGCGTGGCCGTCGACTTCTACCCGTTGTCCATCGTCGGCTTGTTCATTCTGATCGCCGCCCTGCTCATCCCCACCAGACCCCCTCCGAAGCCGCAGCCGGCCTCACAGGGCACCTACGGAACGCCCACCAGGGTGACTCCGAGGGCTGCTC
>DASPPF010000079.1:0-2848 GCA_035625575.1 Nitrososphaerales archaeon
CAACGAGCGAATCTGGCTCTCTCTGACTTCCCTCCCGCCGGCCACTTACTTCCGGCATCTCGTGGCGTCGAAGGTGATTTCCTTGCTACTTATCCTCACTCCGTTCGCAGTCGCGGACGCCGCCCTCTTCGCACTTGGCTACGGCGAAGCGCTCGGGGCGTTCGCGGTCGTCGTCTTGGTCATTCCCGGCGCCTTCGTACTCGAAATCTTGTGGTCGGCGTACGTGGCCCCGATTCAGATCAAGGGAGAGGACATGACGATGGCCGCCCAGTTCAACCTGAGGCAGTTCGCGACCATCCTGCCCCTGATACCCGCCTTCCTCCTGGCTTCCGGCGCGACTCTGGTGCCTCTGATTGCCGCGGTGGGAGGCGCCGCCCTCATCGTCATAGCGGCCTTCTTGACCATGAGCAGAGGATTCTGGAGCCGCGTCGTCGTCAGGCTGACTGAGAACGGTTTCATCTAATCTCGTCGCGCAACCTACGCCGAAGCACGCTTGGACATTTTTTACCAAGGGGGCGCCTTCCGAAGAACGAATCGGATTGACGCAGTGACGAACGCGGCGGCCTCGATGAACGCGTACGGCAGCGTCCTCCTCATGGTGACTCCCTTCATGCGGTACAGTCGCGCGTAGCTGACCACCAGGCCCGCATACCCTAGGACGAGCGCCGAACCCAGCACAAGAAACCCAAACGTCTCCCCCACCAACAAAGCGAACATTGCGCCGAGGAATGCGAGCGCGCCCGTCGCTACGAAGATGGTCGCGCCGAGCCTGAGATGGGCTTCGATCTTGGCGCGAAGTTCTTCCGAACCGTAAGACCAGCGAACGAGCTGGCGGAACAAATCGCCGAGGGTCCTCGGCTCTTCCGTCTTGGCGACGGCGCCCTGACATATCGTCCACCGCCGGGGCGAGTTAAGGAACCGGGTCAACTCCTGGTCCTCTACCATAGTCGTGAGCTGTGGGAGGAGGGTCTCCAGCGTGCTCCTTCGAGCGAGGAAGCAGGCGCCGTTGATCAGCCTTGGTTGCGCGTGCCACTTCTGGTACAGGTCGTCCCTGGCCTTTCCAATCCACGTCGAGGTGTCCAGCGGGCGTATCCTCGCGCAGACGACTTCCATTTCGCTCGTGAGCGACGCCACCATGAGCCCAAGGGCGTTGTCTGCGAGGATTGTGTCGCAGTCGACGCTGAGAACCAGGTCGCCCTTTGCCCGAGAAAGACCAACCAGAACCGCGGGAGCCTTCCTGAGGCTTCGCGACTGCTTGACTACTGAGACCAAAGGGGAAGCGCTCTGCCACTCCAGCTCCGGCGAAGCCAGAACCACGATGATCTCGGCAACAATGAAGCTCTGGCCAACGACGCTTTCGACAACTCTGTCGAGCAATTGCGTGCGGTTTGCGGGTATGATGCATGAGACTTCGTGCGTCACAACTGAACGCTGCTCCTTGAGACCAAACGCCGCATCTTGGCACGCCCACGCTGGCTAAAGGCGTTGACTTCCAGGACACCCATTCTGACCTCGCACCAGAGTGCCCAAGTCTCCGAGGTTCTCTGAAAGAATCTCCCTACGTCCAATCGGCTCCAACTCAATCCGCAATCAACAGGGTCGGTTTGAAATCTGGCGGAGCCTCCGTTCTCAACGCTCATCGAGCCAATCGTCTTAAGAACCTCCGACCGCGTTCCGAGTCAAATGCCCGCGGTCTCCAAGGTAAACCTGGCCAAGAAGTTCGGGCTCTTCAAGGAACGCTGGAAGCCCAAAATCGTGGGAGAGCTGAACGGCTCCTACGTGAAGGTCGCCAAGCTGAAGGGCGAGTTCGTCTGGCACCACCACGAGAAAGAGGACGAGCTCTTCCTGGTCACCAAGGGGAGGCTGACCATAAGGTTGCGAGGCCAGCCGGACGTGCACCTGCGCAGGGGCGAGTTCGTGATCATCCCGAAGGGCGTCGAGCACAAACCCGTGGCCGAGGAAGAGGTGCAGCTCGTACTCATGGAGCCGAAGGCGACTGTCAACACGGGCAACGTCAGAAATGTAAGGACGACGCAACCCGAATGGATTTGAGCATGAGAGCTCACTCTCTCGCGGCTGCGAGGCTGCTCGACACAAAGAATCGTTAGATACCGGCGAGAGACGAAGCAGCCGTTGCCTTCATTCTGGGACGGCCTCTGGAAGAAAGAGGAGGAGTTCTACGGGTCCGCCAAGCCCGACCTGAGGCACAACACCAAGTTTGTGGCAGTCTCGTCCGTTGCCAACCAGTTCTACTGCGAGTACAAGGTCGAGAATGAGTTCGCGCTGGGAGAAATCCCGACAGAGGCAAAGGAAACGGGCACCAGCCTCCACGACGAGCTGATGCCGACCGTTCCAATCAGCAGGTCAGAGTTCGCGAAGATGGTCGGCCGCAAGAAGCCTTCTCTGGGCGTCCTGCACGTCTGGGGCGCGGCGCAGGGAATCAGGCTGGTTGGGATGCCCGACCACATCGTCTGGGCCGAGGGCAGGCCTCTCTGGCTGGTCGAGCTGAAGACCACGAGGGGCGACCCCTCCCCGCTGTGGGAGGACCAGGAGAACCAAGTGCGAATCTACGGCCTGCTGCTCGAGCTGATGGGGTTCGACTGCTCCAAGATGCGGCTGGCCGTGGTGCGGCTAAAGACGAACGAGCTCGGCGAGGCCGAAAAGACCGAGTGGATCGTCAGGGTCTCCAACGCGCTCCTAGACGACAGAGTGACGGACCTCGAGGCGAAGTACAGGGGAATCATGAAGGCCCACCTTCTCAACCACGACCGGAAGCTGGCGGAGGCGGCCGTGGCGGTGAAAGCGGGCTACTGGCTCAACCAGCGGGACCCAACGTCGAGCACCAGCG